>JAGCGK010000124.1 GCA_017649645.1 Clostridiales bacterium
TGCTGCAAGCGTCTTCAACAGAAGGATATACGCCGCAAGCAACTGCTGCGAGAATAGCACCGCCCAATGCAGGACCTTCCTCGTTCTCTGTCTGTACAAGGGTAATGTTGAGAATGTCCGCAATGATCTGTCTCCAGAGCGGACTCTTGGCACCACCGCCACACACACCTGACTTCTCAATGTTAACGCCGATGGACTTTGCAGCCTCAAAAGAATCTCTGAGTGCAAATGCAACGCCCTCAAAAACAGCCTGGATCATATCCTGACGAGTTGTATCCATGGACATACCGATGAATGTAGCTCTTGCATCAGGATCATTGATAGGAGATCTCTCACCCATGAGATAAGGAAGGAAGAATACTTTGTTCTTACCGAGTTCCTTGATGCCGGCCTGTTCTGTCTTGAAATCATTTGTCTTGAGGATCTCTTCCATGAACCACTTATTGCAGCTTGCAGCAGCGAGCATACAACCCATGAGGTGGAATCCGCCGTCAGCGTGGTCGAAAGAGTGAAGTGCGTTGTTTGCATCAACGCCGAAAGAATCGTTGGAAATGAAGATCGTACCTGAAGTACCGAGGGAGATATTACATCCGCCCTTACCTACGATACCCATACCTACAGCTGCTGCAGCGTTGTCGCCAGCACCTGCTGCGATGATACAATCCTTGGAGATGCCGAGTTCTTCAGCGATCTCAGGCTTAAGGTTACCTGTCTTCTCATAGCTCTCGAAGATCTGTGGAAGCCAGTTCATATCGATAGAACAGATGTCGCACATTTCCTTGGACCATGTTCTGTTCTTAACGTCAAAGTAAAGCGTACCTGAAGCATCAGATACATCTGTTGAGAATACGCCGCTCAATCTGTAAGCGAGGTAGTCCTTAGGAAGACAGATCTTAGCGATCTTAGCGAAGTTCTCAGGCTCGTTAGCCTTAACCCAAAGTACCTTTGGAGCCGTGAAACCTGCGAAAGCGATATTTCCTGTATATTCAGTGAGCTTATCCTTGCCGATAACGTTGTTGAGATATTCAGTTTCCTTGTAGGATCTTCCGTCATTCCAAAGGATCGCAGGTCTGATGACCTTATCCTCAGAATCGAGCATAACGAGACCATGCATCTGGCCGCCGAAACTGATACCCTTAACTTCGTTGCCGTCAAAGCCCGCGATCAATTCCTTGATACCCTCAACGGATTTGTCGAACCAATCATATGGATTCTGCTCTGACCAACCTGAGTGTGGAAAATTAACCGGATACTCCTTAGAGACAACTTTAAGAACCTTGCCGCCTTCATCTGCCAAAATAAGCTTGACAGCGGACGTTCCAAGGTCAACACCGATAAATAACATACGTGTTCCTCCCGTAAAGCCTAATAAACTACAATAAATATAAAAATTATCTATTTAAAAAGCAATTTCTATTTTGACAAACAAAAAAGGTAATTTTCTACAAATAGCACAAATTTTACACATATTGCGTTTTCGTATAAACCCCTGTTTTCAGCGCTTTCAGAACTTTTTCGAAAAAGCAAAGCCACATTCTTTGGATTTTTCGAGCGCAAAACGTTACGCGATAAAGTGTCCGAAAATGCCTGTTGATTTAACGAATATTGCTATTCCAAAAGAACGATCATAAAGGTTCATTTACATCTTACAGTTTATATTAGAAGTGACCTTTTCCGAGAGAAAAAATGTATTAAATCTGCAAGAAATCCTCCCCCATATAAGGACATTTGTATTAGAATATAAATATCAATTCACGGGAGGTAATTATATGCAGTACGAGATTAAAGGTCAGCCGTTTCCGGTTGCAATTTGTACTCTTAACAACGGCGAATCCCTCATCACTGAGAGAGGTTCGATGAGCTGGATGTCAGACGGTCTTAAGATGGAGACAGTAGGCGGTTCCATCGGTAAGGCTTTCGGAAGACTTGTATCCGGTGAGTCCATGTTCCAGAACAAGTATACAGCTCAGAAAGAGGGCGCTTACATTGCATTCGCTTCCAGCTTCCCTGGCGAGATCAGAGCACTTGATATCAGACCTGGTCAGGAAATGGTAGTTCAGAAGTCAGGATTCCTCGCAAGCGAGCAATCCGTAGAGCTTTCCATCCACTTCAAAAAGAAGTTCGGCGCAGGACTTTTCGGTGGTGAAGGTTTCATCATGCAAAAGCTCTCCGGTAACGGAACAGCATTCGTAGAGCTTGACGGTTCCGTTGTTGAATATAATCTCGCTCCGGGCGAGACAATGTACCTCGACACAGGTTATCTTGCAATGATGGATGCTACAGTTCAGATGGATATCGAGATGGTCAAGGGTGCCAAGAACATCTTCCTCGGCGGCGAAGGATTATTTAACACCAAAGTAACCGGCCCTGGCCGTGTTTGGATCCAGACAATGCCGATCCCTACACTTGCTATGTCTATCGCTACATACATCCCTACCAAGGGCTGATCTATCAGTAATCTATAAAATGAAGAGCGCTGTCAGCGACAGCGCTCTTTTTATCTCTTCGAAAACACTTTCCTGAATGTAACGAATGAAAATGCCAGAAGCGAAACCAAAGCTCCGGCTCCGCAGATCCTGATAACGGTATCCGGAATACTTACTCCGAATGCAATTCCGCTCAGCATCACGATCAAAAATCCTGCCAGCAGGATCCCGCTTACGATCCATAATACATTGATCTTTCTCATTTGTTCATGACTCCTTTTCTTCGGAGTCCAGACCAAGAAGTCTTCTCTTGAAATCGCAGAATTTACTCAGTTTACCGGTCATATATAAGATCACAAAGATCAATACTCCAATGGCAAGTCCCAATGTAAAGCTCATGCCAAATCCTGACCAGAATGAATCCTGAAGTTCAAGGCATTCCAGTATCAGATGAACGATCAGAGCAGTAAGTCCTATGAACGTATACGCCATTACTGTTCTTGATAATCTAACATTACGATCATTCTGGTATTCAGCTACCTTTAAAACAGTTTCTTTTGTTTCCCGATCCAACATCTCGTTTTTCCTCGCTCCGTCTAATATTTCACGGAGATCGACTTCATAAAGATCAGACAATTCCATTAAAAGATCAATGTCAGGAAGATTACTTCCAGTTTCCCATCTGGAAACTGTTCTTCTTGCAACTCCCAATTTCTCGGCGAGCTGCTCCTGAGTAAGATTTTTCTCTTTACGAAGTTCTGAAAGAAATCTTCCTATCTTTGCCTGATCCATAAGTCAACCTCCTTGATGTCCACAGACTAGCTTTTCGAAAACGAGAGTTAAAGGACACAAAGTGAGCATTTAGTTTTTTTACCTTGTGACAACAATGTCTCATATCGCTAAACAGCTGATACATCGCAGTTTTCTAAATTTCAATTCATTATACTACAATTCGCCCGACTCGAAAAAAACGCAAAAAAGATCCCTCGGGCGAACCCGAGGGATCGATAGATCAAATCAGATCAACATTATGGCTGTGGCTTACCGCAGTTGCTGCAGAACTTACCGGAGTTTGTCGTGCCGCACTCGCATGTCCAGTCACCTGATGGCTGTGGCTTACCGCAGTTGCTGCAGAACTTACCTGTGTTAGTAGCACCGCAACTACATGTCCAAGAACCTGCAGGAGCAGCAGGTGCCGGCTGTGGCTTACCGCATGTTCCGCAGAACTTACCCTGGTTAACAGCACCGCACTCGCATGTCCATCCGCCCTGTGGAGCCGGTGGAGGGTTGCCGCCGCCAACTACTGCGCCGCCCATAGCGCCGCCTTGCTGGCCGCCCTGATTGTTCTGGAGCATTCCGAAAGCACCGTTGGACATAGCGCCCATGCCTCCCATGCCTCCGACCATACCCATGCCCATGAAGCCGTTAACTGCGCCGTTAGCGTTAGCAGCAGCAGTATTCATAGCCTCTGTCTGGCCAAGGATAGCCTGTGTAGCAACAGCATTCGGATTGTTTGCGAATACAGCTGCGTTGTCGTACTTCTCGATTCTCTCTCTGGACTTCTCGTCTGGCTGCGGGATACCGAGAGCTACTTCCTCGACGATCATACCACGGCCCTTGAGCCACTTCTCGTCAAGAACTGTCTGCATATTCTCACGAAGCTTTGTCTTATTACCAGGGAGCTGTGCGAATTCAATCTTATCTACTGTACCGCAAAGGTTCAATGCCTCTGTCATAAGGTCAAGGAACTCAAGACGCGGTTGCTTAGGATCCTTAGGTGTACCCATGAGATCGATCGTTCTGTACTCACCGGAGATGCTGGAGCAAACGTTTCTCCAGAATGTGATAGGATCAGCGATCTTGAATGTGAAAGATCCGTTGAGCTTAATATAGATATTTCTGTAAACAGGATCCGGATATGGAACAGGTGAAGAAGTACCGAACTTCTGATCCCTGATCTCCTGCATGTTTACATAGTAAACGAGCTGCTCTTGCATGATCTCTCCGCCGGCTCTCATACGATTCCATGTATCAACAACGGAAGCCTTGAGGTTCTGGAAGAAGTGCTCATTAGCAAGACATGAAGGAGCTGTGGAAGAATCGAATGAATACATTCCGCCCTCACCGTCAGCTACATAGTCAACTACCTGTCCGTTATTAACAAGGATAAGTGCGTGATTCGGTGGTACTACGATCTTAGAACCGTTAGAAATAACGTCTGAATTTCCCTTATTGTTTCCCTTTGTAATCTTGTTAGCGCCCTTTCTGCACAAAACTTCCTGTCCAAGTGCATCGGTCGTGAAGAATTCCAAATACTGATCAGCGAACTGTGAAGAAATAGATCCGCCGACTGTACTTGCAATGTTGCCAATCAATTTGATCAAGCCCATAATACAAGTTCCTCCTAAATGATTTATACTTCCAAAGTACAAACAAATTTTATCATTAAAGGAAGGATTTCACAACAATTTTAACAAGCCAAGGTCAGTAATTATACGTTATATTTCGCTTAATGCACAAAAATTCGCCGGGTTTATTCAGAGTAGCAAGAGTATTGTCATCAAATCGGCCATCCAGAACAGATGTCGCCACGAGAGGAACACCCACCTTTTCCGATACGTTGTGGATGATCTCATTTCCGCGAATAATATCCTCAAACTGCGTCTCATCAAGAAGGTTCGTGTTATTGATAAATCCGGTTATCGGAAGCTTCGCTGCTGCCTCAAGATCCTTAGCCATTTGGATAATGGAATCCTCGTCGGAAGTAAACGGTCTTAATGTGTTTATGACCATGAAAAGGTTGTAGTCGATACCCAAAAGCCTGTTGTGCATGGATCCCAATACATTTGCGCCCATATCTTCTCCGCCTATATCGAAAACACCCACATAACTTTCATCATCGAAAATGGAATAGACCTCGCCTGAAAGTGCAGGAACATCGACGTTTGAGTTCGCGTAAGAAGGAGATATTACTCGGATGTCGAGATTATCGAGTTTTCGAGCGGCATCGGCAGAACGATAGAAAGGATTAACGATATCAAGGTCTGCCAAAAGGACCTTTGCTCCGGGATTTCTGGTCTTGATCCCGACTGCGCAGTTGACCGATATCTCGGACTTGCCGCTTCCGTATGCTCCTATGAAAATGTTCAATCTCTTGCTGTCAAATATGCTGCTCATATTATTCTTTAACCTCTGAATTCGACTATGTCTTCTGTTGTTTTTCTCGGTCTCATTTCAGGGACCTCATTAGGGAAACCGACTGCGATGGCGCCCGCCAGCTGATTCTCGCTGCCGAGGAATGCACGGAGCGGCTCGTGAGCGAAGAAAGTGTTGGCGATCCAAAGGGTGCCTAAGCCTTCCTCTGTTGCCGCAAGGAGCATGTTCTCGACGGAAGCACCGATGGAAAGACAGTCAGTGATCTCCATGATCCTTCCGAAGATATCCTGCGGCGGACCAAACGGAGTAGTTCCGTTGGTGTTGATGATAAGGATGATGGTCGGAGCGCCGCGCATGATGCGGAGAGTGTTCTGCGCGTCAAGGACGCCCGGCTTCGCGCCTTCAGGCAAAGAAGGTTCGTTCAATGCGGCGATTAGGCCCTGCTCCATTACGCCGAGCATGATCTCGCGCTGCTGTCCTTCAAAGACGATGTATTTCCAAGGCTGTCTGTTCTTGGCGGAAGGAGCCATCCTTCCTGCTTCGATCATCTTCATGATGAGGTCTCTCGGGACCTTCTCGTCCTTGAACTTACGAATACTTCTTCTATTAAAGATCGCGTCCATTTAAGTAACCTCCGTTATCAATATAGCTCTGCTATGGTCACGCCGTCGTCGCCTTCGCCTATCGTTCCGAGGCGGTGGGACTTAACGCGTCTGCTCTGTCTTAAGTAATCGTCAACCGCGCTTCTTAAGGCTCCTGTTCCCTTGCCGTGAACGATCCTTATCTTCTTGATGCCGCTTAACGAACAATCGTCGATATAACTGTCGAGGATCGATGTAGCTTCGTCAACACGTTTTCCGAGGAGCATTACCTCAGGCATCGTGGAAGAGGATTTCTGCATTGCGATCACGGTCGCAGAATCGTTCTTCTTCTCGATCGGACGGTCACGTCTGGTCTTCGTCTCCTTAGGCGGCTCTTTCTGCTCTCTGGTTGGAAGCCTCAGTGCTTCTTTTTCCATTGTCATCCTCATGGTGCCTGATTCGATCTGGACCTTTCCTGATTTGTTCGGAAGGCTTACGCAGGTTCCGAGCATATCAAGATGAGGAATATAGTACTTCTCACCGATCTTAAACTCCTTCGGGACTTCACCCGGAAGAGATGTCTTATCCAGGATCTCGTCATCGGCGGAGTCGTCGGTCAGATCCTTAAGACCTGCACGAAGACGTCTTCTGACTTTCTCCATCTCATCCATTGCTTCGCGCTTGTCTTTGTTCTTGCCGGCCTTTTTGAGCTTACGGATAAGTTCGTCCAGCTCCTCCTCTTTTTCTTCGAGAAGTTCGCGCTGCTCTTTACGGGAGTCGTTGAGGATCTTGGTCTTGGAAGCCTTGAGCGCTTTCTTTTCTTCTTCGAGAGCATTCTTTGCTTCCTGAAGTTCCTCATTGAGTTTTTTGTTCTCTTCGAAAAGTCTCTTCGCCTCGCGGTTGTTTTCTTCCGCAGACTCCAAAAGTCTTTCAAAAGCAAGTTCGTCGTTACTTAAGTTGACCATGGCGGAGTCGATTATCTTTGAAGGAACGCCGAGCTTTTTCGAGATGACGAAAGCGTTACTTACACCCGGCATACCGATAATGAGCCTATAGGTAGGCGACAATGTGTCGGTATCAAATTCGCAGGCAGCGTTCATGACGCCTTCTTTTTCTATGGCATAAGCTTTGAGTTCCTTGTAGTGAGTGGTTGCCATGGTGGTGCAGCCGCGCTCAAAAAGCTCGTCGAGGATGGCGATCGCGAGTGCCGCGCCCTCGGCCGGATCGGTACCGGATCCGAGCTCGTCCAAAAGAACGAGAGAGTTCTTACGGGTGTTTTTCAGGATGAAAACGATGTTGGACATGTGAGCCGAGAAAGTCGACAGGCTCTGCTCGATGCTCTGCTCATCGCCGATGTCGGCAAGGACCCTGTCAAAACATGCGATCTCGGATCCCTGGGCACACGGAAGCATGAGGCCTGCCATAGCCATCAGGGTAAATAGTCCGCAGGTCTTAAGGGATACCGTCTTACCGCCGGTATTCGGACCCGTGATGATCAAAGATCTGTAATCCTTACCTAGCTCAATGTCGACAGGAACGACAGATTCCTTAGGAATGAGCGGATGCCTTGCCTTAACGAGGCGGATGTAGCTCTTATCGTTAAGGACCGGCTTTGAAGCGTTCATCCTCATAGCAAGTTCCGCCTTGGCGCAGACAAAGTCGATATCGGCAACGAGCACGATATCTGACTCGAGAGAATCGGATTCTCTTAAGACACGCTTGGTAAGTTCTTCAAGGATGCGCTGGATCTCTTCCCTCTCTAAAGCTACGAGTTCTCTGATCCTGTTGTTGGCTTCAACAACTGCCAAAGGCTCGATGAAAACTGTCTGACCCGTTGAAGATGTGTCGTGAACGATACCCGGAAGCCTGGACTTACATTCGGCCTTGACCGGTACGCAATAACGGTCTCCTCTTATCGTAATGATCGCTTCCTGAAGGATATCTTCGCTGTTACGGATAACGCGGTCGAGCATCACTCTGATGTTCTGCTGGATGTCTTTCTTCTCGCGGCGGAGCGAATACAAAGTGTCGCTGGCGCGGTCGTTCATCTCATCTTCGTTAACAATGGAAGCTGCGATGTCTTTCTCGAGAGAAGAAACTGTAGAAAGAGCACCGATGGAACTAAAAAGATTCGTTCCCTCCATGTCGGAATGTTCGTTGGAGATAACTAAAGTCAGTCTCTCAACAGAACGAAGGAATGATGCGACATCCAAAAGCTGCCGCATGGTAAGGACACCGCCTGCCCTCGCAAATGAAATGCAGGATTTGATGTCGCCAAATCCAGAGAGCGGCAATGGTCCGTATTTGTTCATGTAGATGAATGCTTCTTCTGTATCATCAAGTCCGTCCTTGACGATGGTTGCATCAGTAGTAGGAAAGAGATCTTCAGCGATCGCTCTTCCGTAACTTGTTCTCGTGCAATCGAGAAGCATGTTCTTGATCTTGTCGAATTCGAGGACACTCAGGACACGTCCGCGTATCTGCTTGCGGCGTTCTTCTTCCTCAAAAGTTGAATATCTGTACATATTATCTTCGACTCAAGACAGATCGGATCAGCCAAGGAGTGCGAATTTATCAAGCTCCGTCTGATTAATGGTCTTCTTCATCTCAAGACCTTCTTCTATATCGACGTCAGTAATCTTTCCGTCCTTGAGAACGACCAATCTGTTAAGTCTTTTCTCCTTAATGCATTCTATGGCATGCGCACTCATAAGCGTTGCCATTGTTCTGTCACGAAGCGTCGGGCTTCCACCGCGCTGTAAGTGACCTAAGATCGTAGGTCTAGCCTCGATGCCTGTTGCCTCTTCGATCCTGACAGCGATATCCGTAGCGGAACCTGCTCCCTCGGCAACGATAACGATGTAGTGTCTCTTACCCTTGTTTCTGCCGTCGAGGATAACTCTTATTACGTCCTTATCGAAATCATAAGGAACCTCAGGGATCAAAAGACACTCGGCACCTGTAGCGATACCTACGTTAAGTGCTATATAACCTGCATGTCTGCCCATTACTTCGATAACGCTGCAACGCTCATGTGAAGATGCAGTATCACGAAGTTTATCGATACATTCCATAGCTGTGTTCATAGCCGTGTCGTAACCGATGGTGTATTCGGTCGAAGCGATATCGTTATCGATCGTTCCAGGAATACCGATTACAGGAACGCCGACTCTCGCCAGGGCTCTCGCACCCTTATAGGAACCGTCACCGCCGATAACTACCAACGCATCGAGTCCGTAGACTTCCATCATGCGTGCGCCTTTGATAACGCCTTCCTTTGTCATGAAAGTCTTGGATCTCGCAGTCATGAGGAATGTTCCTCCGCGCTGCAATGTCTCGGATACGTCTCTGGTATTGATCTGGCTCATCTCGCCTTTCCAAAGACCGTGGAAACCTCTGGTTACACCGAAGATTTCAAGACCGCTGTTGATACCCGTTCTAACAACAGAACGGATAGCTGCGTTCATTCCCGGAGCATCACCTCCGCTGGTCAAAACGCCTACTCTCTTAAGTTCCGGGATATCGGAAGTATCTATATTGTCGTAGTTCTTTGCACGTAAAGTATCTATATCAGGTACATTGGACTCATCGTAAAGAAGATTTAGCATAATAATTCACCCCTAGTTTTAGACTAAACAAATAATATCATTACAGGGCAAATTTTAAAAGAAACAGATTTTAATTGATCTGTATATTTTCCTCACCGCAAAGTTTGGTTATCTGAGCTATGACATCAGGATCATCATCGATAAAGCACTGCTGGTTGACGTTACGAAGCTGATTTGTCTCAGGAAGGAACAGCTTGACGGTACAGTTGCCGTGGTAATACGCCAAAAGGTTCATAAGTCTTCTATAAGAATCATCTCCGACCGCACCCGTAAATCTGATCGCAACATAGTGCTCCTCTGACTTAGGAAGGATAAACGACTCTTTCATAGCTGAAGGCGCCGGAGCTGCAACAGGAACAGGGGCCGGTGTGATATTCATATTGGAAGCGTTAAGGAACGGCTTGATGAAAGGATCCTGACGAAGCGACTGCGCCTGAACATCGTTTTCGGGCATAGGCATGATCCTGTCGACATAAAGTGAGAATGTGTCGTCTTCCCTTACCCTTCGCTTGCCGAAGATCAGGTATGACTTGTTAACGGCAAGGATCGGATTATAGCGCTCCAGGATCTTACCGAAGATCGCACACTCGTATGGTCCGAACATGTCTTCGAACTGCAAGATCGCCATCATGGTCTTTGCCTTGGTGGAACGCATCTGCTTTTTCATGAGAAGGCCTGCCATGATGACGGACTTATCGTCGTTTATGGCCTGCATATTCTCGCTGTCCTTATACTCTTTGACGTCGTTCATTCCGAAGGTCACGAATTCCTCGATGTAATCGCGGTAACCCATGAGAGGATGACCCGAGATATAGATCCCGAGTACGTCTTTTTCGTAGAAGAGCTTCTCTTCGATGTCGTATTCCTTTACGTCCTTGATGTCGATGGAAGGTGTGGAATCAACAACGGAACCGTCACTTCCGCCCATATCGAAAAGACTAAGCTGTCCTTCCATCCTGCCGGAATTATTGCGGTTAAGCTTATCGAGCTCAGTCTGGATCGTCATTATCATGGAAGCACGGTTAAGTCCCGTGAAATCCAGCGCTGAAGCAAAGATCAACGACTCGATCATCTTCTTGTTAAGAGAACAGGATTCTGCTCTTATGAGGAAGTCGGTAAAGTCCTTGAAAGGACCTCCGGAATTACGCTCCTTAACAAGAGCCTCAACTGCGCCCTCACCTACATTCTTGATAACCGAAAGACCAATCCTTATGCAGCGTTTGCCGTCATCCGAAACTTCAGTCGAGAACTTCGCCTTACTCATATTGACGTCAGGCGGCAAGACCCTGATGTTCATGGCAGGACAGCAACTGATGTACCATGCTGCCTGGGAAAGATTGAACCTGAATGAGTTCATCATGGCCGCCATGAACTCAGTCGGATAATAGTACTTAAGATAAGCCGTGTAGTAACCGACAAGAGCATAAGCTGCAGCGTGTGATTTATTGAATGCGTATCCTGCAAAGTTACTTACATCGTTAAAGATCTTATCTGCGACTTCCGCAGGAACACCATGTTCGATGGCACCGGAGACCGCGTTGCCGGAATCGTCCTCACCGCCGTATATGAAGATCTTACGGTACTTTTCCATCAATGCTTTGTTCTTCTTACTCATGGCTCGTCTTATGTTATCGGACTGACCCATGGAAAAACCTGCAAGATCACGAACGATCTGCATTACCTGCTCCTGGTAGACCATACATCCGTAGGTAACGTCAAGGATAGGCTCAAGAAGCGGATGATCGTAAGTAATGTTTCTCGGATCATGCTTACAAGCGACATACTTAGGGATCTGATCCATCGGACCAGGTCTATAAAGTGAGATACCTGCGATGATATCCTCGAGAGACGTCGGCTTAAGTTCTTTCATGAACGAGGTCATGCCGCGGCTTTCAAGCTGGAACACTCCGATCGTATCACCGTTACCGATCATCTTATAGATCTCTGGATCGTCAGTCGGGATCGAATCAAAATCGATCTTTACGCCGTAGTTCTCAAGGACCATATCAGCGGTATCACGCATAACGGTCAGAGTACGAAGACCTAAGAAGTCGAACTTAAGAAGGCCTACGCTCTCGATATCGTATTTGGCGAACTGAACTACCACGTTGTCATCGTTTACGGAAAGCGGTGCGATGTCCGTAATAGGTTTACCGGAGATTATAACGCCTGCTGCGTGAGTGGACGTATGTCTCGGCATACCCTCGAGTTTTCGAGAATAATCAAGGATCTTATGTACGTTATCGTCGCTCTCATATTCCTTGAGTAGTTCGGAATTCATGTCAAGAGCTTTGTCGATGGTGATTCCGAGATTTTCCGGGATCATCTTCGCGACCTTGTCGGCGGTAGCATACGGAAGGTCCATAACGCGGGCAACGTCTCTAATACAAAGACGAGGCTGCAATGTTCCGTATGTGATAACCTGGGCAACTCGCTCAGTACCGTATTTCAGGGTAACATAGTCAATTACTTCCTGCCTTCTCTCATAACAGAAATCGATATCAAAGTCAGGCATGGATACACGTTCGATATTAAGGAATCGCTCGAAAACAAGTCCGTACTTAAGCGGGTCGATATTGGTTATTCCGATGGCGTACGCAACAAGAGAACCTGCACCCGAACCTCTTCCCGGGCCTACCATGATGCCCTTGGACTTGGCGTAGAAGATAAAGTCCCAAACGATGAGATAATAATCGGTATAACCCATCTTGGTAATGACTGAAAGCTCATAGTCCATCCTCTTATGGTATTCCTCAACGGATACCGAAGGAGGAACTGCCTTGAACCTCTCCTGAAGTCCCGAATAGGATAGACTAGTCAGATATTCCGCATTGGAACTGAATCCTTCAGGAACATCAAACTGAGGAAGATGGATAGTGTTAAAGTCGTATTCGACATTACACATGTTGGCGATCTTGGTCGTGTTCTCTATTGCTTCATCCAGTTCAGGGAAGAACCTTCTCATCTCGGTTTCAGACTTAACGTAGAAATCGTTGACGGACATCTTGAACCTGTCGGTATCAGACTGCTTGGCGCCCGTCTGCATGCATAGAAGAACATCGTGAACTTCGTAGTCTTCGCTCTTAAGGTAGTGACAGTCGTTAGTAGCGACCAAAGGTATTCCGGTCTGTCTGGAGATCTTAACGAGAGCACTGTTAACGATAGCCTGTTCGCGCAAAGTATTGCTCTGGATCTCAAGATAATAATTTCCTCTTCCGAAAAGATTGTCATACCACAAAGCAGTTTCTGTTGCTTTGCCGATATCATCATTCAGGATGTTCGTTGCGATCTCTCCGGCAATACATGCGGAAAGACAGATGAGACCTTCGTGATGCATCTCAAGAAGTTCCTTATCTATTCTCGGCTTACGGTAAAAGCCTTCGATAAAACCCTTGGAACAGAGCTTATTCAGATTCTTAAGTCCCTCGTTGTTCTTGGCAAGAAGGATAAGGTGGTTATATGCTTTCTCATTGGGATTATAGTTTCTGTTAAAGCGATTATCGGTTGCAACATAAAGCTCACAACCGATTATTGGATGAAGTCCCTTGGCCTTCATTCGTCTGTAAAAATCTACGACACCGTACATTACTCCGTGATCTGTGATGGCACATGAAGTCATGCCCATATCAGCAAGGCGGTCAGGCAGATCCTTAAGTCTGATCGCACCGTCAAGGAGGCTGTACTCCGTGTGAAGATGGAGGTGTACAAAACCTGTCACGTTAGGAGGAGATATCTTGTTGTCGTTATCGTTACCCATCTATCCCTCCGTAGTTATTTGTCAGTCTTGCCGCCTTTGAGCATGATTATTGTATCACGAAGCTCGGCTGCACGCTCGAAGTCGAGTTCCTTAGCTGCCTTAGCCATCTCCTTCTCAAGCTTCGAGATGAGTTTCTTCTTCTCTTCTTCGGAAACCGATGAAGTACCGTCCTTAAGGATCTTCTTAACTTCAGATGTCGACTTGGTGTCTTTCTTACCGTCATCACCGACGAAGTCAAATACTTCGCGGATCTCCTTCTTGATCGTCTTCGGAACGATATGGTGTTCTTCGTTATATCTTTGCTGGATCTCACGTCTTCTGTTGGTCTCTGAGACAGCTGCCATGATGGAATCCGTCATCTCGTCAGCGTACAGAACTACGCGGCCCTCGCTGTTACGCGCACATCGGCCGATGATCTGGATAAGAGATCTCGTAGATCTTAAGAATCCTTCCTTATCTGCATCAAGGATCATGAGAAGCGATACTTCAGGAAGATCGATACCTTCTCTTAATAGATTGATTCCGACGATTACATCTGTCTCACCTGTACGGAGCTTTCTTAATATCTCCATACGTTCAACCGTATCGATGTCGGAATGAAGATACGTGACGTTGATGCCTTCGTTCTGCAGAAAGCCCGTCAAGTCTTCTGCCATCTTCTTGGTAAGCGTCATGATAAGGCTCTTGTCGCCCTTCTTGATGTTCTCACGAAGTCTCTCGATGATATCTTCGATCTGACCTTCAACAGGATGGATATGGATCTCAGGCTCCAAAAGACCCGTTGGTCTGATGATCTGTTCAACGACCTGAGTACTGTGTTCCTTCTCATAATCTGCAGGAGTAGCTGATACGAAGATGGTATTTCCCATCTTCTTTTCAAATTCCTCAAACTTCAGCGGTCTGTTGTCGTATGCAGACGGAAGTCTGAAGCCGTATTGTACGAGCATATCCTTACGTGATCTGTCACCGTTATACATGGCTCCTACCTGAGGAACCGTTACGTGGGACTCGTCGATCAAAAGAAGATAATCTTCAGGGAAAAAGTCCATGAGCGTACAAGGCGGCTCGCCTGCTTTTCTTCCTGAGATATGTCTGGAATAGTTCTCGATGCCCTTACAAAATCCGGTCTCGTTGAGCATGTCGATATCGTATCTGGTTCTCTGCTCAAGACGGTATGCCTCTATGAGCTTACCTTCTTCGCGAAGCTTGGAGACCTGCTCTTCAAGTTCTTCCTCGATGGTAACAAGAGCACGCTTAAGCTTCTCACGTCCTGTCGCATAGTGAGACGCAGGAAAGATCTCAACGAAGTTTCTGGACCATAAGGTCTTACCTGATACGTGGTGAATAAATGAGATCCTGTCGATCTCGTCTCCGAAGAATTCGATCCTCGTTACTGCTTCTTCGGAATCAGGTGTGAAGACATCTATAACATCTCCTCTGACTCTGAAGGTACCACGGATAAGATCGATGTCGTTACGGTCATACTGGATGTTGATGAGCATCGCCATTACTTCTTCCCTGGTGATCTGCATTCCGACACGGAGCATGACCATCAAGGACTGATAATCTTCCTTCTCGCCGATACCGTAGATACACGAAACCGAGGCAACGACGATAACGTCATTACGAGTAAGGAGCGATCTGGTGGCGCAGTGACGCATACGGTCGATCTCATCGTTGATGGAACTGTCCTTCTCGATGTAAGTGTCCGATGCAGCGATATATGCCTCAGGCTGGTAGTAATCGTAGTATGAGACGAAATATTCTACGGCATTATCCGGAAACAGTTCCTTAAACTCACTGTATAGCTGTCCTGCTAAAGTCTTGTTGTGCGCCAAAACGAGAGTAGGACGCTGAACTTTCTCGATGATGTTGGCCATGGTAAATGTCTTACCGGAACCCGTGACACCCATGAGCACCTGACCTTTGTCACCGCGAAGAACGCCCTCCGAGAGCTTCGCTATAGCCTGGGGCTGATCGCCGGTCGGCTTATAATCTGAAACTATCTTAAAATCCATCAATGATCCGCCTTGATTCTTTTTCGAATATTATACTCCACATGCAACAAAAAGAAAATATGTTCGCGTGTTTTCGAAAATAAAAACGGGCCGCCCGATAAGAACGACCCGCCAAAACGGTATATGATATTGAAAAATATCAAGCCATCTCTTTTCTCTTGATCAAACTCGTTCCGATGAGCGATGTGATGACCATGAGAACTGCCATTATTGCAAATGCAATCGCCATAAATCCCGTGTATCTGAAGTTGAATACCAAAGAGCAGATAAATGCAGGTAACAAAGCAACTCCGAGAAGTGTGATAAATGAGAACTGGCGAAGTACCATTGCAGGTGTTTTCGACATGTAGTTGAACAAAGATGCAACGATGTTTGCAATAAAGATGCATGTGATGTCAGCTACGACGAAGAATGCAAATGTTGCTAGGATAAACGGAACTGATGCCACATCCTTAAGGAAGTATGCAAAGATTCCTGCGCCAACCAATGCGTTAACGATAACTTCAGGAATGCTTCCAGCGATGCAAGCCCAGAGCTTCTTGCTCATCTTCTCAGGAATGAGGAAGAAGTACGGCTTGTTGTATTCGAGAACGGACTTACCGCCTGCAAAGATCATCGTGTCGAATATTGTTGCCATCATAAGTCCGGCTGCAAACAATGCCTTAGGAGTACCTATGGAATTCTTCATGATGAAGATATAGATGATCGTAACAGCCTTATAGATAAGCATCGTCTTGTTGATAAAGAAGAGCTTACTGAAGCGCTTGTTCTCCAAAAGATGCTTATAGAAGAATACGGATGCGCCGGAGCCCTTGGTAAAGCCTGTTCCGTCAACCTTGATCTTCGATGTGTCAACAGCGCTTATATCCTCAACACCTGCGGTCTTGGCTGCCATCTTCTCAGCCATCTTCTGAGCTGCTGCGATTGCTTCCTCATAGTAATCGAATTCGATGTTGTTGAAGAGGATAACGATGAGTGCAACAGAAGCAACCAAAAGGACGATACCGAGTACGAGCTTAATAGCAGAAGACATATAGATACCGTCGAAGATAAGTGTAGTCCAACCGCCGATAGGGATGAGCTTCAGGAAGAAGCTGGTGCCGATCGTACCGATGATCTTGGAAGTTCCGAGAGATGAGATCGCAGAAAATGATCCTGCTTCGTTATAAAGTGAAGCAACTGATGTGATGATAAGAAGAACGTGGAATGCGATGAATACACCAAGGATGATGTTCTTCGCTGTCTTCTTGTTGTGGATAGCAGCGTTGATGATCTGGGACAATACGCTGCCCAATGCCGTTACCACGAATACTCCGCCTACTGCGAGGAATGCGTCACGGGAACGAAGACCCATGAGATTTGAAAGGTTTGCTGCCTGCATTGATACGATAAATACCATGAGGAAAGCAGTCTTCAAACTGGAAACTATCGGAATTATCAGATTGAACTTCTTCGTGAACGGTCCCGCGAACATGAAGTTAACGTCCGGGTTCGTATACATGAGCATTCCGCTGGCTACATTGATAAATGAGAAATCAAATACCAACAACGTCAAGATGGAAATCCCGCCGCAGATCAAAGAAGGATCGAACTCCTTGTTGTTTCCGTATGTAATAAAACCGGTAATAGCGAGCATTAAGATAGTTCCCGCTACTGCAAGGATAGTAAGTACTACGTTTAACTTCCTTTTGAAAAAGCTGTGTGAAGCCTGATACAGATAAGCTTTGAGCATAGATATCACAATCCTTCCTGCTCAGCGGCAACTTTTGTATCAGAAGCTCCTTCGGTGATCTGGAAGAACAGATCTTCGAGGCTCTGCTCGTTGCTTGAATCTTTTCTGTTGTGCTTCGTAGCAACGATCTTACCGTTCATCATGATATGAGCTACATCCCAGTAATCTTCAACTGTATCGATCATGTGTGTTGAGATGATGACTGTCTTTCCCTGGGACTTAAGTTCGCTGAAAAGATCCTTCAATTCCTTGATGGCATGAGGATCAAGACCTACCATAGGCTCATCGAAAATGACTACCTTCGGATCGTGGAGAAGTGCACAGCAGATGGACACCTTCTGCTGCATACCCTTTGAAAGTTCCTTACCGAGTTTCTTTGTCTTGTCAGTAAGCTCGAATCTCTCAAGAAGTGAATTGATATGAGAAGTATCCTGAACCCTATAAGCTCTTCTTACGAATTCGAAGTGTTCCTCAACTGTGAGAAGATCATATAAAGCAGGGATCTCAGGAACGAATCCGAGAAGTCTCTTTGCTTCGATGGATGTGTTATTGTAACCGCAGATGCTGATGTCTCCCGAGTATCTCAGAAGACCTGCGATGGATTTGATGATAGTGGATTTACCCGCACCGTTAGGTCCGAGAAGGATTCCGATCTCGCCGTCGTTTACTTCGAACGACAGATTGTCGTTTGCGAGATACCTTCCGTATTTCTTTGTGACGCCCTTTACTACAAGCATTTCAATATCCTCCGTTTTCGATTATGACCACATTCTAAACATGATGTTTAAAAACATCGTCTACAAAAGTTTAAGAAAGTATAAAGATTGCCTCAAATCGGGTATCACATTATAAGTTTATTTGATTATCTCGTCCGAATCCATGATAACGGTGAACGGTCCGTCATTAAGAAGTTCCACCTTCATATCCGCACCGAATATTCCGTGCTCCGGTCTAAAACCGGAATCGCTTATCCTATTAAGGATGTGTTCGTATAAAGAGTTGGCCATATCAGGAGAGCCGGCATCCGTAAATGACGGACGGTTTCCTCTTCTCATATCCGCATATAAAGTAAACTGCGAGATCACAAGAAACTCGCCTCCCACATCACCGATGGAAAGATTAGTCTTCCCTTCATTATCTTCGAAAATGCGAAGCTTAATGAGCTTATCAGTCATCTTATCCGCGATCTCTTCAGTGTCATTAACGGAAACGCCGACAAAGACCAAAAGTCCCTTATCTATTTTACCGACAGATTCTCCGTCAACTTTTACTTCTGCTCTCTTAACTCTCTGAACCAAAAATCTCATATGCTTTCTCCGCGTTATCTTATGTTAATGAATACGATCTCATTTTTTACCATGTTCTTAAGCGGAACTTCTCCGCTTGATGTTCCTGCATTAACGATGAAATATGTATCACCGATCTTGGCCATGCCGTAGATGATATCATCTTTTTTGGAGATCAGCTTATAAACAACGTTAACCGGGAAGATCTGTCCGCCGTGCGTGTGACCGCTTAACATAAGATCCACATCAACATCCGGATCTTCTGCCACATACCGAAGGTTAAACGGACGGTGATCGAGGACTATGACTTTCTTACCGGTAGTATCGATCCCCGATCCGGAGACGATCTTAGATAAAGATGAACGGTCTTCGAAATCACCGTCAAGTCTTCCTATGAGAACAAAGTCATCACCTATCTCACAGACCTTATCATCCAATACATTTACGTTGTTATTCTTAAGTTCTCTTACCAAAGTCTGATATCCGTTCTTGACCTTTTTGTACATACCCATGTTGTCTTCGTGATTACCCGGAATAAAGTATGTTCCGTATGTGGATCTTAAAGTCGAAAGTACTTCGCATGCTTCCCTCATCTCGGTCAAGGTAGTGTTTTCGTCAACGAGGTCGCCTGTTATAACGACAATGTCAGGCTCGTTCTCGTTTATGAGATCCACACATTTTCGAAGATCATCAACATCAAAATAAGAACCGATATGTGTATCGGAAATATGAGCGATCTTAAGCTGGGCACCAAGGTCGATATCATAGTTTTTGATGACCAATCCCTGAGCCACGATAAAGGCATGAGTAAAATAGATCGTCGTAAGGATGATCCCGACAATATGAGGAATAAATCTGTTGAACTTGTTCTTACAAAGCGCGCGGATTATCTCAACAGCGGCAACCAGACAACTAAGCACCATAAAGACCATGGCCGAAGCGATGGTACTATATAGCGCAATGGCAAATGCTATCGCTACGTAAATACCGCAGGAAATAAGGATACCTTTGAGGTTACCCTTAAACGTTGATCTGACGATGATAAATACCAAGATCAGAAGAGATCCGATAATCAAAAACGGAAACAAGTCATTTCCTCCATCCCTTTAAAACTTCGTCTATTATACACGAACGTTTTCGAAAAGGACAAAGGAAAAAAGGCATTCTTCCAGCAATAATTGCAATAGGAAGATGCCCATCTGTCAAGCTTTATTTCCTTTGAGCCTGTTCTTAAGATCCATCTTGTTCCAAAGACCCGTGACCTTAAGGAGCAGCAGACATATCATTATGAAGGTCATCGTATTATCCATCCTTTTTATTCGTTTAGTGTAATTTTACACCATACGAATAAAATTGCAATATCTATTTCACACACCTCTTCTCGAAAACGATCGCTCCCGCAACCAAAAGCGCAATGCTCCATATCCCCTGGACCGCAAGTCCCTTCGAAATCTCAAGATAGTTCGGAAGTTCATATACGAAAAATCCGTTCATCGCAGAAACGACCGGAAAGTATCTGAAGATCCGTCCGTACTGAAGGAGCAGGTTACCAAGTCCGAGGATCAGGGCTACGGGGATCGACATTGAAACTATCATGGACTTTGAAAGAATAACCGCCGCGCAGGTAATGACGACCAGTTCAACCGTCGAAATAAAGCACGGAGAAAGTGTTTTGGCAATGTCCTTAAGCTCGGAAAGGCCAAGATCATTTCCACTGTTCATATATAAAGCAGCAATTGCAATCACCGAACTTAACATAAAGATCCCTGTTGTCCATATAAGGATGCTCATGAACTTTGAGATGAGAAGCTTATGTCTTACGGGTGAGCTTAATAAACTGGTTCTAAGCGAAGACCGCAGATACTCTCTTCCGAAGTATAGTCCCGCCAGGATAACGAATCCTGCCTGTCCCAGATAAAAGCCCTGGATGAGTTTGCTCTTTGTGAGAATAAATCCGGTCTCACCAAAATACGATCCCAATGTAAAAGCCATAACGGGAATAAAAACGACTATGGCAACAGCAGCTATAACAAACCACGGATTACATATGATCTTATACTGCTCGCTTTTTAGATATCTGATAAGCATCAATACTCACCTCTTAAGTCCTTACGCGAGAACATAAAATATCCCGTTACCATGAAGACTAATATCCACAACAAAAGGATAGAAAATGTCTTTATCGGAGCAGTCGAATAGATATCGGGAGAACTCGGTATCAACGAGTTGGAAAGATGTATCGGAAGATATCTGCAGATACGAAATTTACCTGCCAGAAGCTCCCCGATGTTATACGCCTGAACAATGAGAAATATCATAGGTACGATCGAAGTCTTGAAGATAAATCCCATGGCATATGAAAGTAGCGTAACGGCCGTAAGCGAGATCGAAGTTGACAGGATGAACTTCCAGACAGTCATGTTAAAAACGACTAACGGCAGTCCCTGATCTTTGAATGTCATGTGCGTCACAAGTATAGTCATGAACACTGAAACAAAAGAAAGCACAAACGATAACAGAGCAACCGCGGAGGTCTTCGATATAAGAAGGTCTCTCCTGTTTCCCATATAGACCAATGTCGTCCTCATACAATGGCGTTTATATTCCATCGCTCCGAATATCGCTCCCATAACAATAAGCGCCATAACAGACAAAAGTACCACATCGAATCCGAAATACTCGATCGGAGGCATTGCTTCAATGAGGTTATTTTCCTTAGTCGGAACTGCATCAAGTCCCACAGACAGTATCTGTTTTGCTGAAACAAAACCCAGTGCCGACTGTATAGGGATAATTATGATCGCGACTACCAAAAACACCTTCGTGCTCATGAGCTTAATAAGTTCGCTTCGTACCTTTCTGATTATTCCCATCATCTTCCCTCCTCTTCGGTCAGGCTGAAGAACAGATCCTCGAGTGAAGAGATATCCTTCATAACATAGTCCAGCGTTCCCTGCGATACTATCTTTCCGTGATTGATGATGACCACATCGTTCGTGACCGCCTCGACTTCAGAAAGCATGTGAGATGATAAAAGAACCGTCTTTCCCTTCTTAGCCTGATCCTTGATAAACTCCCTGAACCACC
Organism: Clostridiales bacterium; assembly: GCA_017649645.1. Taxonomy (GTDB): domain Bacteria; phylum Bacillota; class Clostridia; order Saccharofermentanales; family Saccharofermentanaceae; genus Saccharofermentans. The sequence goes on from JAGCGK010000124.1 coordinate 21,652, forward strand.
TTATTCCGCTCGGATCAAGTCCGTTCGTTGGCTCATCGAAAACAAGGAAGTCCGGATCTCCTAATAAAGCTGCTGCGATTCCCAATCGCTGCCCTTCGCCAAGCGAGAGATTACCGACCTTAGATCTTTTTTTATGAGTAATCCCCGTAAGTTCCATTACCTCATCTATTCGACTCTTTTTTAACCCTGCACTCATGGAGATTATCCTTAAGTGCTGATATACGCTTCTGTCATTAGGCGAACCTACTCCGTCAAAAGATGCTCCGACTTTTCTAACGGGATCTTTCCAGCTTGAATAGTTTTTGCCGTCTATCAGAGCTTTCCCGCTCGTGGGTCTGTCCAATCCGAGAAGTATCCTCATCGTAGTGCTCTTACCTGCACCGTTCGGACCTAGAAAAGCTGTTATCCTTCCTTTTTCGGCGGTAAAACTAACATCTTTTAATATCTCTTTATTGCCATAGTTCTTACATAGTTTCTCAATGGTAATTGTCTGATGCATATGTATCTCCTTTGCGCTTTTTTCGAGTGTATTATGGACAATCAAAAATAGCCGGACAAGGTCAAACGAATACCTTGAACGGCCATATGCATACCTTGCAAGTTTGAGCGCATACTATGCAATTGACTTTGATTATCGGTGATGTTTAGAATTAATTATCAACAAATCTACGGATGTGATGAATTGAAGATCAAACTTATCGCCAGTGATGAACATTATGACGAGATCGCAAATGAGCTCAAGGAAAAAGGTATTGAACTAAGTGACAGTTCAAACCTTGTTCTGACTGAGCAAAATGCAAAGATCTCACATATCATAGGCAAGAAAGATGATGAGATATTCAGGCTTGATATCTCTGATATCTCGCACTTCGAAAGTTTTGCTCATGACGTAATCGCCTACACGGCTAACGACAAATATAAGATCAACGAGCGTCTTAAAAATCTGGTGGTTATCCTGGATCCTAATTCTTTCATCAGGATCAGCAATTCGGTAATCATCTCTGTTGATCATATAAAAAGCATCAAACCTGCTTTTACGCAGAAATTCATCATAACAATGAAGAACGGTTATACGGTCGATGTCACTAGATCCTATTACTACTCGTTCAAAGAATTCATAGGCATCTGAGGTGAACCACATGAAAGCTCTGGTAATCATACTTCTGACAATACTCATCGTATTACTCTTATCCGCATCTGCAACAGTGATCTATTATCTGATCTACAAAAAAGCGATCAATAAGAGGATCGAATCAGGTCTTGGAAATAATACAAAAAAGAGAAGATTCCTTAATCCTCTTCTCTTTTTCGTAATAGTTACAGCAACTCTTTTGCTGTTATCATTCGGAGTTTTGATGTTTACTTCAGTCAATCCTTCGAACTCGGCGGTCAGAACACCTGTTTTCGAGAGACTGGATGATGATGGTACTGCGATCCTTTTTGATGAGAACACTACCATTCCGGGATATGAAAGATCAGTAATAGATGAAACGGATTCATTTAAGATCGTTGTCTACAAGAGAAAGGAATCATCCTCTTCGTTCCCGAATTATCTCATCCATATCGGCTCGACTTCCGATTACGAACTGGTCTTCAGTTTTGTAAATGACAAGGTCGTGACCGACGGCAGCAGTGAAAAAAGCAATTCCGGATGGTATTCCGTTGACCGCAACAGATCTAAAGGAACGATGGAGTTTTATGTGAAGAACTCAGAAGAAGAACTGTCATTTACTATAGAACTTCGTTAATGAGCTTCTCATAGACCACTTCGGAAAAGATCTCATGACCTTCTTCGTTAAAGTGTTCCTCGTCTACCGAACTTGCTTTGACATAGTCCGAAGCAGCAAGGAACTTGGTTCCCCACTTCAAAGATATCTGACTATAGACATCCTTAAGCTTTTTGCTGACTTCTACGGACTTTGTGTCAAATTCAGGATCCTTATCTTCTCTCCATACTTCGTCACCCAAATGGATCGGAGATATTAAAAGGATCTTATCAGGTTCAACATACTTAGTAAGCTGACCAAGTAATAGTTCGATCCCCTTGCCAATTGTGTGAGCCGAAACACCATAGATCGTCTTACAATCATTAGTACCGAGCATGACGATCGCGGAATCAATAGGATCATTACTCTCAAGGATCTCGGGAAGTGAGTCTATGCCTCGTCTATTAGGCCTTAATGAATCCTCGAAAACGGTTGTCCTGCCGCAAAGACCTTCTTCTATTACACGCACATCAGGAAGTTTATTCTGAAGAAGTCCGGTCCATCTCGTTTCCCAGGAAAACCTCTGATGAGGATAAGTTCCCGGAATAAGACCCCAGGTATTCGAATCACCAAATGCAAGTAAAGATCTCATAGTATCACTTCTTAATATCGTTTCTCCATGTAGCAGGCTTAAACTCGCCGATGATCGGGAGAAGACGCTGATCTACATCTATCTTCAATACGGAGTTGAAATTGTTGGTAGCGATCATCTGACCTGCAAAGCCGACAATAACAACGATCTCTCTGTCGTCAAAATACTTTCTCAAACCGTCAAACAGTTCATCGGAAACTGATGTAGGATCCTTAACGATGGACTGTGCCAAAGATGAAAGGAGCTTTTCCTTCTCATCATAAACAAGGTTGTTCGGATCAAGTCCCAATCCCTTAACATCACTGATGAAGAACAGTGAGCACAACTGACATGAATTAGTAGTGGAGATGGCATGCGCATAAAGTACTGCGTCCTTCTCACCGATGACTTCTACAAGTCTGTTCCAGGATGTATACCAAGCCATATATGCATCATATGTTGCAGCATCATTAAGAAGACCTCTCTTCATGTTTGTAACTGCATTTCTGCCTGCGAGCTCGTCATAACGCTCCTTCTCTGCTCCTGTTACTTCGTTCTGTTCCAATAATTTGATTCTAGCCATTTTTCGTTTCTCCTTTTCTACTGATAAAATCGTTATTTAGATTGCAAGTTTTAATATTTCCTGAATGTCTTCAGAACCAATCGGTACATAATGTCCGACCTTGCCGTTTTTAGTTGCCCTGTCTGCCATCACCTTAAAATCGGAATCTCCGATATTAAGCTCGGAAAGTCTTGTCTTAAGTCCGAGTTTGCGGAAGAATTCTTCCAACTTTTCCGACAGTATGAGCGCTCTTTCCTCCTCACTGAAATCGTAAGGATCTATTCCATAAACTCTGCTGGCAAGAAGGGCAAGTCGCCATGGCTTGATCTTTGCGATGTACTTTGTCCAGGCGACAAATACTACTGCCATTCCTTCACCGTGAGTTATGTTATATTGTGCTGACAGTTCATGTTCGATTCGATGTGAGCCCCAATCTGCTCTTCTTCCTGCATCAAGGAAGTTATTATGGGATACGCTCGCAAGCCATTGGATCTCGGCTCTTGCATTTATATCACGAGGATCTTTTATAAGCCTTCTGGCATTCGCCGTAAGTGCCTTTATAGCACCCTCGATCAAGTAGTCCGTAGTATCCGAGTTCTTCTCATCCGAGAAATATCTCTCTAGAAGATGTGAAAGGACATCTGCGATTCCTACATATGTCTGATAAGCAGGAAGATTTACCGTATATCTCGGATTCATTATCGCGAACTTCGGTATTATCCTGTCATCTTCAAAACCGAGTTTCCATTCGCCATTCGAAAGGATTGCAGCGTTGGAGGTTTCCGATCCGCTTGATGCTGTTGTAGCGATTACTCCTATACCGATAACCTTTTCCGGGCTGATGCCTTTAGAGAAGAAATCCCAAACATCTCCGTCATATGGTATTCCGATAGCTACCGCTTTTGCTGTATCGATGGAACTTCCGCCTCCTACAGCCAGCACAAAATCCACTTCGTCTTTTTTACCTTGTGCAACCAGTTGCCTAACCAGGTCGATGCTTGGATTTGGTACGACATCACCGCTCTCACTGAATTTGATGTTGAGTTCCTCGACCCCTTTTTTGATCACATCATATATTCCCAGGTCTTTTATAAACGCTCCGCTGTACACCAACAGCAAAGACTTAACATTTTGATCTTTCAGAAGGCTTACTAAACTTTTTTCACTTCCTTCACCGAAAACGATCTTAGCCGGGTTGTAATACTCAAATCCGATCATACTATTTCTCCTTAGTTAAGCGGAACTACTGCACCGTCATAAGTGTCTTCAATGTATTTCTTTACTTCAGGTCCCTGCAAAACTTCTACCAGGATCTTAAGAGATTCATCATCTTTTTTATCAGGGCTTGTTGCAATGATATTTCCGTATGTCTGTGCTGCAAGACCATCATTTGCCTCTACTGCCAATGCCTGACTTACATGAAGTCCTCCTTCGATTGCATAGTTACCGTTAATAACAGCAATCTCAACATCCGGAAGAGAAGCTACAAGCTGCTCAGGAGCGATCTCCTTGAATTCGATGTTCTTCGGGTTATCTACTATATCTTCAACTGTTGCATTGATACCTGCATCATCCTTAAGAGTAAGCAATCCTTCCTGCTGCAAAAGAAGAAGAGCTCTTGCTTCGTTTGTTACGTTATTAGGAACTGCAACAAGTGCTCCGTCAGGAAGATCTTTGAGATCCTTTGTCTTACCTGCATAGATACCGAATGGTTCATAATGGATAGCACCGATGGATACCAGATCAGATCCGTTTTCCTTATTGAACTGCTCGAGATATGGTACATGCTGGAAATAGTTTGCATCTAAGCTTCCCTCAATAACTCCGGTATTAGGTGTAACTGAATCTTCAAGCTGAACGATCTCAAGTGTTATACCTTTCTCTGCAAGGATAGGCTTTGCAACTTCAAGAATCTCCGAATGAGGAGTGATGTTAGCGCCAACTTTAATTACCTTGCTGTCTCCATCTTCTGCATTTGCCTTTTTTGAGCAAGCTGCAACTGATACTAAAAGTGTTGTAGCCAAAGCTATTGATACGATTTTTCTGATAAAATTGTTTTTCATGATTTTGTTTCTCCTAGTCTGATAATTAATCTGTGTTTTTGGTTAAAAAAACCGAGGGCCTATCTATTAAGCTCCCGGGCAATTGGCATAGTGATGTTCAGTGTCTTCAACATCGTTCAAATTCGAGGCGTGAGGATCTTTTCTCAAACGCTCGAGCCACAATTATTGCCCGGGAGTTAAGCATTCGACAGCACATCATTGTATCTGTTCTATAACCAATGTTCTTGGACATCTTCACGTCTCCTTTCGTCGTTCATGATGTTGATTATATCCCATCAACCTACTATGTCAATAGGTGAAACAATACGGTAAATCTATAGCATGTTATAAGTAAAATTTATCACTCGCGAATCTTTCTTGGTATCAACGCTATTACCAGTGCTATTAAACCAGTAACAAATAGCACTCCGGCAACTACGTAATTACGGATATATACGTTGGTAAATTCTATTCTTACGGTATATAGCGGTTTATTGTAAACTCCCGCACTGTCATCAGCTTTTTCAATAATATCATCATAAAGTCTCCGTTTATTACTCCCTCATATCAAAAAGCACGGCTTACTTATGCCGTGCTTTGGAAAAATAGAACTTATACTTTGCGTTTTTTCTTGGCTAACAACCCGCCTATTCCTTGTATGAGCATTACCATGATCACAAGAAGTGCAACTGTTGTCCAAAGAACATCTTTTTGATAACGGTAATAACCATACTGCAGTGCTATCGCACCAAGACCGCCGCCTCCGATGACTCCTGCCATTGCCGAATATCCGAGAACGGTCGCCACGTTGATCGCAGCACCCTGTAAAAGTGATGGTGTCGCTTCAGGCAGAATGAAGTGGATGATTATATATAAAGGAGAAGCACCCATTGAATTTGCAGCTTCAATAATACCTGGCTGCACTTCACAAAGTGATGCTTCAACCATTCTGGCAACTATAGGGATCGCTCCTACTGTCAGCGGAACGATGGAAGCAACCGTACCTATAGAAGAACCTGTAACGAATCTTGTAAACGGGATCAGCAATACAAGGAGAATAAGAAACGGAAGAGAACGCATGATGTTTACGATCGTTCCCAAGACCAGATTGACGATCCTGTTTTCGAGAAGACGGCCCTTGGAAGTCACATAAAGGATAACGCCGAGAGGAAGTCCGATAATATATGAAAGCAATGACGCACAGAAAGTCATCTCAAGCGTCTCTAGGATACCTTTTTGAATTATCTGAATAATATACTCACTCATGATCTCTTGCTACCTCCGATACTGTAAGTCCGCTTTTCTTGAAAAAATCTATAACCACATCCTGTTCAGCTTTGTCCCTTGGAAGTTCAAGAACCATCTGGCCATAACCAATCCCTCCTACGCTTCTTGTATTGGCGCTGAGGATATTTACTTTCTTACCCGTGGTTTCCACCAGATTAGCTATAAAAGGTTCGCTTGCCTCAAGTCCGTCAAACACGATCCTTATGAGACGTCCGTCAGGATCAGACGGATCAAAAGGATTACTCGGGAACACCAGTTTCTTAGCAGCCTCAGACTGTGGATTTCTGAATACTTCCTTCACTTCACCCACTTCAGCTAGCTTACCGTCATCTATGATGGCAACTCTGTCACAGATCTTTTCAATAACAGACATCTCATGGGTAATGATTATTATCGTGATCTTACGCTCCTCGTTTATCTTCTTGAGGAGCTCCAATATCTCCCCTGTTATCTTCGGATCCAGGGCACTTGTCGCTTCATCACAAAGAAGGACTTTAGGAGATGCAGCAAGGGCTCTTGCAATAGCTACTCTCTGCTTTTGTCCTCCTGATAATCTGGCAGGATATGAATTCTCTTTATCCTCAAGGCCTACGACTTTCAGCATTTCACGGGCCTTTTCTTTTCGTTCTTTTCGAGAAACACCTGCAATACGAAGAGGTTGTTCAACGTTAGTTATTACTGTTCTTTGGCTAAGAAGATTGAAACCCTGAAAGATCATGGAGATCGAATGTCTTACTTCACGAAGTTCCTTAGGCTTAAGAGCCTTAAGGTCCTTGTCATAGTACTTGATACTTCCTTCGGAAATCTCCTCCAGACGGTTAAGGGTCCTAACCAAAGTGGATTTACCTGCACCGCTCATTCCAATAATGCCGAAGATCTCGCCTTCCTTTATCGAAAGGCTGACGTCTTTAAGCGCAGTGAATTCTTTACCGTCGTTTTTGTATGTTTTATAGACATGTTCCAGTTCAAAAACATTACTCATAGAATTTATGATCCCTTTCATTTTCATTAAATAGCCCGAGGCTTATTTATAAGCTCCCGGGCTATCGGCACAAATATTGTCTTAATTAAACAATACTCAGATAAATCAAAGCGAGAAGAATGCCCGTTGTAATGGCCTATAGTTCATATGCATTCGAATACACATATATCCGCACATGATGTTCTTCTCTGATCTTGTCATTTGATTGCCTTTCTTTTTTGGTTTACAGGATGATGTGATTATATTCATACTTACCTACTGTGTCAATAGGTAATTAGTTCTTGATTTACCCTATTACCTTTCGGTATAATGGGTAAAAACGAAAAGAGGTATAATCGTATGATTTCTACAAGAGGACGCTACGCTCTAAGGGTTATGATGGACCTCGCTGAAAATGATAATGGCAGTTTTATCCCTCTTAAGGATATTGCTGAAAGGCAAGGCATCTCAAAAAAGTATCTTGAGATCATCGTTAAGGATATGGTTGCCGGTGGCCTGATAGTTGGAGCCAGCGGTAAAGGCGGCGGATATAAACTTTGTAAGAAACCCGAGAAATATAAGATCGGAGAGATCCTTGAACTTATGGAAGGTACTTTATCTTCTGTTGCCTGTTTGGCTGATAAAGATTTTACCTGCGACAGGAGATCTCAGTGTCAGACTCTTCCGATGTGGAAGGAATACGATAAGATGGTCCACGATTTCTTCTATAAAAAGAAACTAAGCGACCTGATCCCGAAAGATAAGTAATCATCAGAAGGCTGCCACAATGGCAGCTTTCTTTTTACTCAAAATATCAAGTAAGATACTTTCATTTTGCTATACTAAAATTAGGATCGATCCTACAAATCCAAGGAGGAAACAGCATGAGCAAGCTGGAGCTTTTGGCTAATGCTCTCGAATATATCGAAGAGCACATAACTGAAGATCTTCGCACTGAGGACATCGCCAAGGCATGTTTTTGTTCACGCTCTTCCCTCGAGAAGCTTTTCCGCTTTGCAAATCACATCTCCGTAAGGGATTACCTGATAAGAAGAAGGATGACCAAAGCCGGAAAGACACTTGTCGAGAACAATGATATCAGCATCCTTGATGTGGCAGTCATGTACGGCTATTCAAGCAACGAAGCTTTTACCAGGGCGTTCAGACAGGTGTGGAATCAGTTACCATCCGATTTCCGCTCTAAAAAGCGCATATCGGAAATTTACCCAAGGATGAATCCCGTCTTGGAGTCAGGAGATGATCTTATGAAAACAAAATTCGACCTAAGTAACCTTTATGACCTTTTCTGTTCCCGTGAGAACTGCTGGTTTATCTGCTGCGATATCAATAGCCTCATTCCGATTAATAATATTTCCCGTAAAGCAGGAGATCTTGCTATACTCGAATCCATGAAAAGACTGGAAGAAGTTGCTGATGACAACGATCTGGTCTTCAGGATCGGCGGAGACGAATTCGTTATCCTTACCGATAGTCCGGATGAGACTAAAGCTCAGGAGAAACTTAACAAGATCCTAGCCAGGAACGGTGAATGCATAGAATTCGAAGGTCAGGATATCCCTCTTTCGCTATACGGCTGCAAAGTAAAGCTCGAGAAAATGACTCGCTACAGCGAACTGTTTTCATCACTGTGGAAAGCCATCACAGATTGTAAAGAAGGAAAATAAAGCCCTCTTAAAGGACGTGCGCAAACGAAAAAGTCTGCGTGCGTCTTTTTATGATTCGTTTACGAGTTTACCCGTCATATGCTCAGGGATAAGTTCCAGAAACTGTGCGCGCGGCAATGCTTGTGTGATCTCTCTTTGGATATATTCCTCATCATCGGAAAATTTACGGCAGAGATTAATTCCTATCTCTTTTGCTTTTTCCGGATCATTTACGAACTTCATCCTTCCGAATATTATCACGCTCTTTATGTTTAATGCCCACTCGCCTTCTTTTCGAAAACCTTCGTCCATTACGACGAAGCTTACCTTGTCATTTTTCATCAAAGAGTCGATCTTATGACCTTCCTTGGCTCCGTGAAAATACAATCTCCCGTCTTCTTCACAGTACCAGTGATCGATCGGAATGCCGTACGGATAGTCGTCGTCACCTATCATCGACAGGACGCCTCTCGGTGCATTCTTAAGTACTTCGATGCACTCCTCATCACTGATCTGCTGCTTAAATCTTCTCATCTTTCTGAACATAATCGACTCCTTATTTAGTGATAAAATACAGCTCATTCCATCTGATCTTGCCTTCCTTAAGGTCATCCATGAACGCCTTAAGCTTCATCGGCTCATGCGCTACATCCTTGGACTTTTCCTGAATGCACAAAAGGACCGCAACCTTCTTTTCCGGTGATCCATCAAGATAGAATTTAAGAAGTTTTCGAACAAGAGATTCATACTTAGGATTAACCCTGAGATATGGTCCCTCCTTCATCTCGAAAAAGTACTCTATCAGATTAACCTCATAAGGAAACCACGGAAGATACCAAACTCCTTTAAGATCATATGCAGTCGAAAACGGATAGAATTCCGTATCCCAATAAAACGGTTTGGACTTGGCTTTTCCTAAGTTTCTCTTATAGGCCTGAAACCTGAGCTTATCCTTAAGTTCAGGATAAGTCTTCTCGGTCTGACCGATGCTTATGATCCCGAAATCAACCAAGATACCGCACCATAAAAGCTTATACATCTCAATACATTCAAATGTACCGCTCTTCTTTTTATGTTCATCAGAGATTCGATATCCGAGCTTCTTATAAAAGTCCACGGCATTGGTCCTGCTGTCGATCACGACCTTGAAAAAACCGAGTTCGCTTATCCATTTCTCGGCTTCCTCGATAACTCTTCTTCCAAGTCCCTTTCCGCGGTATTCGGGAAGAACTACAACACGGCCGAGGGAGATATTATTAACACCGCTTATCCTTGAAGGAACCTCATAGAATCTGCATGTGGCAACCGGATATCCGTCATCCAGAAGAACGATATATCTCGTACCATCACAGTCATGCTCATCAAATTCCTCACGCAAAGGAATATGATGCTGACGGTTCATTCCCTCGATCCTGACGGAATACGCACCTGCACGCTGCCATTCTTCTTCAGCTCTTAATACTTCGATAGCCATAAGCAAGCATCTCCCAAATCATATTATCTTCTCGGATTATAACATCACTTGTTACCGGTTAGATAGTAGACTGCCAGCTGCGTTCTGTGAGACAGACCTTCTTTCAGAAGGATATTGCTGATATAGTTCTTGACCGTTCCTTCAGAGATAAACAGTTTCTCCGCTATTTCCTTATTGGAAAGACCTGAAGCTACAGCCTCGATTATCTCGATCTCACGCTGAGTATACTTTTCCTTATCGAAATTATTGTTCGGCCTTATTCCCGCATCAACAAACTTATCGAAAACCTGTTCATCCATGACCTTCGCACCCTGATGGATGGACTTTATCATCTGCTTAAGATCTTCAGGCTTATGATTCTTAATGAAGTATCCCTTGGCACCGTTCTTTACTGCCTGATCAACGAGCTTGTCATCATCGAAAGTCGTAAGGATCATGACCTTGCCGAGGCCTTCCTCAGCAAAGATCTTTGTCGCTTCTATACCGTCCATAACAGGCATCTGGATATCCATCAGTACAACATCGCATTTGTTCTGGCGCGCGAGCTCAACAGCCTCTTTTCCGTTACCTGCAACACCGATAACATCAAAGTCATCATCCACATCAAGGATGATCTTCATTCCGTCTCTTACAAAGTCACTGTCATCCGCGATTATTACTTTGATCGGTTCCATCTGTTTCCTCCGTTTTCTTCACTATAGGAAGTATCATATTTATCGAAAACCCGTTCTCGGATTCGATATCGATATATCCCTTTACGTTTCTTACACGGGTCTTCATTCCCTGGATACCCATGCCTTCTTCTATGTGGGATGCTCCCTTACCGTTATCTTTTATCGTCGCTCTTACTACTTCTCCCAAAACATTGATATTGATGTTTATCTCAGTACAACCTGAGTACTTGAGAGCATTCGTTACCGCTTCGAAAGTATTATCCAATATGATCTCCCAGATGTTCTCCGAGATCTCTTTGTCGTTTGCTTCCACCTCAAGCGTTGCCTTGATGTTATACTCTTCCTCACACTCATTACAAAGAGCCTGAAGTGATTTAAGAGCCATTCGCTTTTTATCGGGACGCTCATTACGGATAATAACTCTGATCTCATCCATACTGCCTCGAAGATTATCGATTACTTCCTGAAGGATGGTCTTACTTTGTTCAGGCTTACTGTCCATAATGGCCTTCGCTGCTTCAAGCTTATAAAGCGATCCGTTAATGCTGTGACCGAGCTTATCGTGCAGAGCCTGTGAAAGTCTTCCCTTTTCTTCGAGAAGTTCGTTTTCGTGTATCAGACGGGACTTATTTAGTTCGTCACGGTGAGCGATATTTGTGTGCTCCATATCGGACTTAAGTCTCGATTCGTTTTCGATGTTTTCCTTATTAGTCTTTTCATACCAGTTGATGATCTTATAATGCTGAAAATAAAGGACCAGTATTAAAGTCATTATGATGGTCGTTGACGGCAGGTCTATGTCTGCTTTGTAAGAAACCAACAGTAAAAAGTAGATCGCAAAGTAAAACTGTGTTCCAAGATTCGACGTCAGATCGAGAATGAAGATGGTCGCATAGAAAATGCCTGTAACTGGAAAAAGGAATAAGGCAGAAACTGCCGTTATTCCCTCTCCGGATAGCCATATATATTTACGTTTGTTCTTATTGTCCAATTCCTTTGCGCAGGAAAAGAACAGGAATAAAGCTCCTATAAGGAAGTACATGACCACGGACTTAAGATTCCTGTAATAGAGCACACTGTGCGCTATCAAAGCGAGTATTCCGACAACTTTGACAAACACGAAATAGTTGTTCCTAAGAAGCCTTTCCAAGTAGTCTTACCTCAACATCTTATTCTTTCTCTGCGACCTTCAGCCCTAAAAGTCCGATCACAATCATTATAACCAAATATCCCAGTGTTACGCAAAGGAGCAAAGGGTATCCTGAGTTATCGTGATTCATGAATCTTGTTACGGTAACAAGGGCCCAACGCTGAGGCATCAGAAGCGCTGCTTTCTGGTATGTCTCACTGGCTTCGGAGATATCGAAATATGCTCCTGCTACCAGTGCCGAGAAAGACCAGATGGTAAATGACATAATTGATGCTCCTGCCATTGAATTAAACATGATCCCGCCGCAAAGACTAATGAGATTAAATACAAGTCCCGTCAGAAGGACAACAAAGAAGAATTGAAGCCCTGAGATACCTACATCGACCTTAACCAAGAACTCAAATGAAATAGTCATGCAGATCGACTGGAACAGTGCGGTTCCTATCGAAAGGATGAGCTTCGATAACAGGTAACTTGCCTTATTTGCTTTGGTAAGAAGGATCCTGGAGTAAGCATTGTCTCTCTTCTCGGAAATGACAGTACCAAGAACAAGTACTCCTCCGAAGATGGAAGCCAGTGTTCCGATCGCAAGGCTGTATGAAAAATTACGAGTCTTAAAGTAATCTACATCATCACCTGAGCTGACTTTAAGAAGGGATACTTTCGATTTGTCGGAAGTATAAGGACCGTTTGCAAGGACCATGGATACGGTATCTTCAAGAAGTTCGTATCTCTCGTCATCACCGACACTGAAAAGTTCCGTTTCCTCAGGGTCTTCTTTTAGTACGATTACTGCTGCGACACGATCTTCCAAAGCTGACTTTTTATAGCTCTTCTCGATCTTATCGTAAGGAACATCTTTACATTCGGCTCTGAACATCTGGAACATTCCGGCTTTACCGATCTCGTCGCAGATATTTTTCGAGTAGTCAGAGCAGACTGTGTCATAGACCTTTACAGGCATCCTGTAAAAATCGATATGATAGGCCATCTGTTCATCAATGGATTTCAGTTCGTAGGTAGTCTCTACCTTCTCGTCGGTCGGGATCTTGTACCACATATTCATGAGGAATGGTGCAAGAAGCGGGATCAGTATTCCGATAACAAGAAATGCCTTGTTGCGGATTATGAGCTTAGCTGAATACTTTGCTAATCTTAATGCGTTTTTAAGCATTGTCTTACACCTCCTTCTTCAATTTTGTGGCGATCATGCCGACAGCAGAAAATATAACCGTCATGGCGATCATGATGATCACACAAGGAATCGCATAATCGCTTTTTCCGTTTACCGACATCTCGATAAGGGACCTGTTCAGATAATACAAAGGTGACAGTCTCTTGATCGTTTCAGGGATGGAGCTGTAGATATATGTCTCGTATACACCGCCAAGAAAAGAGACAAACCATAAGATCATAAACAACGAGCCGATGGAGACTGCAGGCTGTTTGAAAAAGATGAAGAACAGTATTCCGAATGAAGTAAATCCGAGTCCGGCCAGAGCCAGAAGCCCTCCATAGATAAGAAGGTTACAAGGCTTCATGTCAAACAGCAGACAGAATGCCAATGTACCGAGAAGCGGGAAAGTTACCATCGTTGTGATGAAACTTGCCAGGTATTTTCCAAGATATACGGAAACTGAACCTGTCTTACCGGTCTTATATCTTTGCCATATCCTGTTCTTTCTGTCTTCATAGTAGATAACACTTAAAAAGATCGGCGAGATCGACAGAAAGCAGCATATAAATGCATGGCAGTAATAGTTCTCCGCGTCAGGAGTCTTTGTCGTAGGAAGTTCGGATTCCTTGAGATCGACAGATTTAAGTCCGCCGCTCATAAATGCATTCATGTTGCGCTCAACGTTAAAAAGAGAATACTGGATCATCCTCGTCTCGATAGATCTTTTCTCGCTTCCGACGATGCTGTAGCTATCCTTCTCGAAAGTAACAAATACATCCTGCTCGCCTGATTCGATCAGCTTATCCACTTCTGCAGAATTGTATTTTTGAGTTACTATATCTTCCTTTTCCAATTCATCCATCAAGGTATCGATGACAAGTTCGTATTTACTGCCCTCGGCTACCGTATATCCGAGCTTAAACCCTTGCGCATCATCTGCCTTATCAAGGAGCGTATGGAAGGCATTGGCTACTGCGGCAGTTGTAGCGATCATTCCCACAAGAGCAATAATGATCATAACTTTACGACGCCATAGAAGCTTCAGGTTATTCTTGGTCATTATCCAGATCGTATTCATCTTCTTATCCTTCCACGTAATCCCTGAGTTTCTTTCCTGTCAGAGTCAGGAATACCTGCTCGAGTGAAACTTCCCCATCAGGATCCTTTCTAACCATATTCTTAAGTTCTTCCTTGGTTCCGCATGCAACGATCTTGCCGTTATCCATGATGGCAATCTTGGAACAGATCGCTTCAACTTCTTCCATGTAGTGACTCGTATATATAACAGTCGTACCCATCTTGTTTATGGCCTTGATCTTCTCGAGGATGAAGTTTCTCGACTGAGGATCGATACCAACCGTAGGTTCATCAAAGATAAGAAGTTTCGGTTTATGTCCTAAAGCACAGGCGATATTAAGTCTTCTCTTCATTCCTCCCGAAAACGTCTTCGCAAACGAATTACGTTTCTCGGAAAGTCCTACAAAATCCAATGCCTCGTCGATCGCACCTTTAAGTTCTTTTCCCTTGATGTCATAAAGAGATGTGAAAAGTTCAACGTTTTCCCAGGCTTTAAGATTTCCGTAGATCGCGAGTTCCTGCGGGATGTATCCGATAAGAGGTTTGATCTTATTTAAGTCCTTCTTTATATCCATTCCGAAGACTTCAACGCTTCCCGCCGTCGGATTAAGAAGTGAGCAGATCATGTTCATCGTTGTCGACTTACCTGCTCCGTTTGGTCCGAGAAGTCCGAAGATCTCGCCTTCTTTTATTTCCAGTGACAGACCGTCAACGACCGGTCTGTTATCGTATTTCTTGATCAAGCCGTCAAGTTTGACTACTGTATCGTTCATTCTTTTTCCCTCCGTACTTGTTATGATCCCATTGTAAAAAAATCTGCCTTTTCGCGAAAATGCCAAAAGACAGATTTCATATATGACTTTAGTCACATCCTTATTTCAGTGCGGATGATAAAAGTAAGGTCAGCCTTTTTGATTGCCTCCCATTCCCCAGTTCTCGAGGGGCGGTTCATTAAAGACGATAAACACGTCGGAAGGTGCTATTCCCAGCTCTTTGTTAAGATTACCGGTGATAGTACTGATCGCGTTTTTCTTCTGCTCTTTGGTCCTTCCCGGGAAAATGGTCAATTCGATAATGATAAAATCTTCTGTTTTAAATGACGGGATCTCAAAATCGTCGCGGTCGTATTCTGCGATCCTTTGAAATCTGTCCCAGTCTTCTATGCCGAGAGTTTCCATCAGACAGTCATGGATAACATCCAACAGTTTCTTTTTGTATTCGGAACTCTTTCCTTTTATCATTTCCACTTTTACTAACGGCATATTAAAGGTTCTCCATAGTCTCGTTATTTATATCTGAATATTCAACTTCAGCGGAATACATCCTGCAAAGGTCAACCAGCGGCAAGCCCGTGTTGGCACATAATTCAGCAATGAGCCAGCAACTTTGCGCAACATATTGCCTATTTCCTTTGTGCCTGTAGAGAAGGTATATCATGAGGTTTCTGAAAAGTCTCGGGTGATCATCTATTACTTCATCACGGATACTCTTTTCAACAGGTTCAAATTCAAGTCCGCGAAGCAGTTCATCCCAGTACTGATCAAGTATCTCGAAGTTCAGATAGAGATCTACTCTTTCAGCGCATGTTTTATCATCTGATGCCAGTTCACGAAGAGCATCGGATATCTTACCAGGATAATCATTTGCCCAATCGATCCCGTATGGGAGCTTGGTCTCAGGGATAAGAGAAAACTTATCTTCTCTATTCAGGATAAGATCGCATGCAGCTTCACAGCAAAGACCAAGACCTAGATATTCGTTATCACCTTCATAGTTACGAAATCTCGGATGGTCTGTGCAGATGTCGCACAGGATATCTTCACCGTACTTAAGGATGAGGTCGCAAAGACCGTTTTCGAGAAGGAAAGGACAACGTTCGGATGGTCCCTCCAATATGAAACTCGAATCCTTTATATGTTTTTTGATGTACGGAATATCATCGTAGACTTCCATGGAGTCTTCGTCAACGTCGATCTCCCAACCTGCGCAGCATGTGTGCTTGCAGGCATCTGCGATGCATTTGAAATCGTCATAATAATTCGGTCTAAAAGTATTCATACCGAGATTATAACACTCATCTGCCGGGTTTTATCTCGAGAATCTGATCATGTTCGCCACCTGCATTATAAGGTCGTAATTCACAGGTGCGATATTATCAGGAAGATCATCAATATCGAAAAAGCGCTGAGCCACCACTTCCTCTTCCTGGATCTTCAATTCGCCAGAATAATCCCTGCATATAAAAAGTTCAGACGCGAGATAGACCTCGTCCCCGTTCGGATATTTGTAGTTGGTGCTCTTGCCGGAATAATTAGTAAAATGCGTCAGCTTTCCGCATACCAGACCTGATTCTTCAAATACTTCTCTTCTGGCACATTCCTCAAAAGATTCACCGAGTTCCATTGAACCTGCAGGATATGCCCAGCATCCGTTGTCGGCTCTTTTCTGGAGGAGTATCTCATCTTTTTCATTGATGATGATAACACCTGCTCCGGCCATAATAAGCGGTCTGCTGCCCAATTCTTTTCGAAGATCCAAGATATAACCCATATTCATTTCTCCCATGTGAAAACTTTCGATATTTTATCATACAAGAAGATGCTTATTATCTTTAAAGTGTGGCATTTATAGGGGTTTTGACGCTTTTAGTTTTTTCCGAAAAAGGGGTTTACAATTCAAATTTCGGTGGTAGAATACAACACATAGATGAAGGAAGTGCCTGTCCGACATCTGAACTTACAAGAGCAAATGTAGGATCAGATTTCAGCGCGCTTCCTATTTTTTGAAGAAAGGACGACATGGATATGAAGATCTTTGTCATAGACATATATCATTACGATTACGATGTTTGCGGGCGATCCGGAAGCTAGTCTTTTGTTGTGCAAAAACAGTTTTCGAGTCGTCCGGCTGCATAAAGCTCCGGGCGATATTTTTTGCCCTGAAACAGAAAGCAAGACTGTAAAACAGGCACTTACGGTCTTTGTTTCATAAAACGGGGAAAGATAAAACAGGCACTTTTGTCTTTCCTCTAATTCGGGTCCGTACGAGTAGTGGCGATCTCAACTGACTGTAAATCAGTGACATAAGAAACACCGCAGGTTCGACTCCTGCCGGGCCCACCATAACAGACATTTAGCTCAGCAGGTCAGAGCAGCAGCCTTATAAGCTGCAGGTCCGGAGTTCGAGTCTCCGAGTGTCTACCAATGGTCCCATCGTATAACGGCAATTATATCGGATTGTCTCTCCGAGGATCGGGGTTCAACTCCCCGTGGGATCGCCAATATGTGGTTGTTCGTCTAGCGGCAGGACGGCTGTTTGTGGCACAGCAGAGGCAGGTTCGACTCCTGTACTTCCACCCAATTACAGATACCAATAGGAACGTAGTCCGTGGAGATATGTCTTGGCTCCTCTCGGCATCTGATCGATCACTTTAATGATATTGATATAGTCTCTGAAACCCATACCAATGCAAAGCGTTCCGAAGACTCCCAGACCAAATATCTCAGGCCTGAAAAGGAAAGCTACATAAGGGATAAGTCCGAATATGATATTCGGAAGGATCTTCATATATATAAATCTTGCTTTGGAAAAGTCCTCCGTTCCGTGCACGAAGATCAGATATCTGGCAGGACTCAGATAAAGAAACACATGTTTTCGAAAACACATGGCATGAATGAGTTCGTGTGGAAAGATCGTAAGAATACCAAGTGCAGAGCCCATGATCAAAGCATGTCTAGTGAAGTAATCTCCACCGAAAACAAACACTAATGCTCCCAGAAGGATCATCAGGAGAACTCCTCCCAGGTTGGAAACGACGACATAAGATCTCGTGTCAGGATCTTTGATCTCAACAGCATCAGGATGAGGATCCCTGCGCATCTTGAGATCAGCATCTGTTATGTATGTCCCGCCATAGTGAAGTCTCATATCGCCCCCGATGATTATTATCGGCGATATTATAACACTGGCGAGAAATTTTTTGTAACATTCACACGTCTTTGCTGTCTATATAAGTAAAGGAGGTCATTACTATGTTGATCGAACCAAAACGCGGGTATAAAAAGCCATTATATATTGCCGGCCTGTCTGTAGCGCTCAGCGCTGCCATGCTCCTCGGAACTGCTTGTACCGACACTCCGATTGAAAGCGAAGCCGAAACAGAAGAAACGGGAACGACCGTAATATCAGTTGTTACTGCAGGTTTCGTATGTGATTTATGTCATTTTTTGTGAACAAAATCCATACACGGAAATATGGAGGATCAGAAAGTATCAGTCATCGAATTCTTTGTACTTATCCGGGACATCATCATATATCTTGTCAATGATCCCGTCATAGATCGAACAGGATTTCCCGAAGATCTTTTCGGCTTGTGAATGAACGTCACCGTTAAAACTTTGCGCAAATATCGTTGCAAAGAATTCTGCTTCCAGTTTCTCTTTAATGGTATCCGAAGTCTTACCTTCATACCAATAAGTATAACCCTGAAGACACTTTATCAGATCTTCTTCACTGCTGATATCAGTTGGTATATCCCTTCTCGGATGCCCAAAGACTCCGCCAAACTGGTTGTTTGTTATGCCGCCTACAATATCATCCACGACTCTGTTGCTCTCCTGCTCATAGGAAAAGCCACCCATGGAATGATGAGGAACAGAAATGTCATAATACTTTGTTCCGCGGCCATATATATATTCTCTATATCCGTAATAATCCCTCAGATAGAAGAACACATCCTTTTGTTCCTGACTCCAGTCAGCAGGAAGGTAATGATCTTTTTCCTTTCCCATAGGCTTCACGTTTATATTTTTATTGCTTATAACAAAATCAAACAGTGCCTTTATCTCATCCTTACTTAATGAATAGTTGCTTTGTTTAATAACACTATCCATATGATCCTTAAAATCCTCGATCAATTGATCATGAATAACCTTTGACGACATTCCGAAAGCATTTGAATAATCATCCAATGCATGACCAAATTCATGAAAGAAACCATTAAAGAACTCTGAACTATCAGACGTAAATCCTGACAGATCAATATAGATATTATTGTCAAAATCATTATAGTGCGGGTTAGCGGCTTCGTAATCCGCAAGTTTTACCTTCGAAAGATAGTATAAGGTTATGGATCTCAGCTTCGGTTCCTGCGTGTATATCGCGTATTTGATCACATCCATTTTCATGATAGAAAAAACTGCTTCGTCTTTTATAACATCTTTGAAAAACTTATCAGTTGCAGTCTTTGCCAGGGGATTAAGCAATTCAAATACACGTACACAATTAGAACAGGTATCATAATCAGTCTTAGATATATCTTTTTCCTCACCATATCTGTTTTTTACATAATAGTGATACAACTTTTTGAGCCTGTTATAATCCATCAAAGGAAGATCCTTAGCTTCCATTTTTCTTTGAGCGATATCATCAAGGAATGCAGTAACAGCTCCTTGGTCAAGGATCCCTCCGTCTATATCCACTTCGGCATCTATAATAAAAGTCCAGAATCTGTTTTTCAGGTTCTTGCATTTTTCTCTGTCGATCCCTGCCGCCTTTATATCACCGGAAGTTACTTCAGTTCCCTTATATTTTCCGACTCCGTCCAGCATATCACATATATTAGACATTGATCTGTTGGACTCATCGATCAGCATGCAAATCATCCTTGCCATAGTAAAAACATTATTCGAAATAGAATCAACTTCTCCATAGAAAGTTTCAAGAACACCCTGAAGTTCAATAAGTTTATTATTAACTCTCGCTACATGATCATATGCATTCTGAGCAATATCGATCCCGCGCATCTTATACGCATAGCTCTTCCCGTCTGCCTGTGCATTTCTTATAGGCGTCGGATAATAACTCAGATCTGCCGCCTCACTTACGTTCTTTATGGATCTTTTCAGATCATCCAGATAATCACTGCCGTAGTATCTCATTTCATTTTCCCAGTTTATTTCCTTTTACGATCGCAATATTATCGTCCTCACACTGTTCAAGATTAGTCAATGCGTTCTGGAGATAATTTGAAGTACTTGAATACACCCTTTTGATGTTTTCGACATAAGCATCATAACTTCTCAGACAGCGATCGATCTCGTTTATAGCACTGCCTTTCGAGTTAGTAAAACTAGGTGTTGAAAAATCGATAAAATAGTATTTCAAATTGTATCCGAAATCTTCAACATCATATCTAAAGCTTTCCAGATCTACATTCATCTTCATATCATCAATCCTCCAGAACACTTGAAGCCAGCTTGTTTTCGCGCTCTATAATATCGCATTTGATGAAGTTGATCATACTGTCGATCATCTTGTCGGCACCATCCATCGCTTCGTATATAGCCTGTAATTCAGAGACCAGCACTTCTGCAGTTGTATGTACTGAAGAATTATCTTCAGGAGCAAAATCGTTTTTGCATAATTTGGATAACTTGTCGGTGTAATTAAGCATAGCTAATTTGGCATCAAGACCGACACCTTCCGATAATTTCTTGTAATTATCAAACTCCGCTACGTCCAGTTTAGTTATTTTGCTCATTTCTCATTCTCCTTAAGTGATCGAATTGCGGATCGACCTTATCAGCGCATCGTAATCCTCGTCACATGCGCGTTCATTAAGCGTACGTCTGATCCTGGCTCTGGCCATGCCAATGATCGGCGACGAATCATCAATTTGCGGCAGCGCTGAAATCAATGAAGAAACATCATCATCGTACAGATCTTTGCTGTTCTTTACCGCACTTGCCAATAAAGACAGCTTCATATTTTCGTTTCTGCGTTTCTGTTTTAATTCTTCCTCAGTCAGATCATTATCATTTTCTGCAGCCATTTCATATCTCCCCGGCCCACACAAATATAAAACGATATCCGTTGGAAATATCGTATGAGCCTTTATCAAATTATAGGAAAACTGAGAAAACAAAGCATTTAAAGCTACTATATTCCAGTCCCTTGATTCCACCGATTATTATGTCATAAAACGGATAATGTGTAAATATATCTTGTTTTCGAGCAAAAACAAAAGACCCCGAGACGGCTGTCTCGAGGTCATTGTGTTTATGTTGAACGAACGATCAGAGATTCGGTGTCTTGTTGTACTGTGTTCTCTCACTCTTTGTAACGTGGATGAACATGTTGTGCAAGAGGTTAACACTCGTAAGGATAACTTCACCCTGGTTGAGCTTTCTGACGTGCTTGATAGCATAATCGTCAAGGTGAGTCTCAACCGCACGGATCTCATCGTTGAGCATGAGTCTGTGGATGAGCATCGTACCTATCTGACCGAAGAGGACAGGAGATACGTCCTTAGGGTTCTGAGTTGTAAGGTAAAGGAAGATACCCTTCTTACGACCCTCTCTAGCGAGGAGTGTCAAACCGCCGTGGAACTCTTTATCGGAGTAACGGGACTTAGCATATCTGTGAACCTCATCGATGAAGAATACGAATGGATGGATGTTGTCCTGGGAGATAACGAAATTACTTACCAAGTCGATGACCATACCACCGATACCTTCGGAAGCACCGAGCTGTGAAGAGTCGATGTAAAGTGTTGTCTCAGGCTCGTGTACGAACTCTTCGATTACGTCGAGGAGGTTGTACATTCCAGGAGCGCTGGAGAAGAATGACAAGAATCTTGTGTTTGTCATCTGATACTGGATCTTACGGATAAGGGATGCATTAAGGTTAGCCTTAAGAGCATCATAACGATATCTGAAGTTGTAGTTATCATCTCTGTCAGGCTCACAAACAGACTCTGCGTGGATCTGCTCTGGGAGAAGGTCAAGATCGAAGTCGTTATCCTCACCTGTAAGAGAAGCAAGGTTCTCCTGGATCTGGTCGATACTCTCACCAACCTTGTAGTAGTGCTTGTGCTCACCGATCTTCTTCATGTAACGAAGAGATGTGATAGCCTCGGAAAGAACTGCACCCTGGCTGCTGTTCTCAGTCTCGAAAAGTTTCTCCCACTGCTCCATTGTGATCTTACTCGGAGAGATAGTTGTATCAACACCAAGTGTGAGCTTCATAACCTCATCGCTGGAGAAAGCGTTTCTGTACTCACCTGTAGGGTCAACGATAAGAGCCTTTCTCTTGGAAGATACGAGCTTATCGAGGATAGCAAGTGCTGTTGTGGACTTACCACTGTTAGTAGCACCGATACAAACGAGGTGACGGTTGAAAAGTGTACTAGGCTTAAGTCTAACGTCTGCCTGTGATCTGTTAAGGTATGTAGCGAATGCCGGAAGACTCTCCTCTTCCTCGCTGGAGAACTCAAGAGACTGAACGAACAACTTATAAACCTCGTCAGTAGCAAGATAAACCTTATCGGAAATACCAACAGTACTGAAACCTGCGAGATTGAACTTTCTGTCTTCAGGTCTCATGAGAGCTATAGTATCGATAATAAGTTCCTGATGTGTATCACTGACAGGTGAACCCAAAGAAGAAATCTTGGATCCTGTGCTCTCCTTAGCTGACTTGTTCTCGAATACCTCACCCAAAAATACGCCCAAAGTGGATTCGATACAAACAAAATAGTTGATCGTATTTGGCAAGAAAGATTTCTTGAACTTGCTTCTGTCATTCATGATAGCGAAGTTCTCAACCTGAGCAATACTGTTGCTTCTGAAAACCTGCGAAATCTTTCCCAAATAATAATCTTGAAGATTTAGACCTGCATAAAGTGTCTCAAGTGTCATTAAAAAAGCCTCCCCAAAAAAAGTCGAAATGAGTTACATCCGAATATGGACCTTATTATTATAAAGGACAGAGGCAAAAAAGTGTTAACTTTTGTGAAAAAAAACAATAAATAAATCATAAATACAATAATATGGACATATTCAGCGGCAATTGATTTTCACTTGAAACCCTTGCCACGTCTACATTTGCAAGAAAAAAGCCGTGATCCTGTCACGGCTTAAGATTTTATAAATTCGTCTTGATCTTGTATCGCTGTCATGATTTTTTCGCAGTTACCAGAAAATGAGGGCTCATACCCATGATAGTCTCATCGTATTCCGTAAGATGAAGGATCTCCAACAATCTGTTCCGCGATTCAGGATCTTTCCATTTATCGTTTAAAGCCGGCGAGATCCAGATACTTCCCTCCACAGCATGAGCATTGAGGACCTTAAAACCTCTCTTTTTGATCTCGGCTTTTAACTCACCCGGTGTATGAAAATAGGCATTGGCGATAAAATACGGATACTCCTTCGGTCTGTTATGCTCACCTGTTAAGATCTCCTGCCTTAGCATGTTCATGTATATCTCATCATCTATAAACTCATTTCCGTTGCCGTAGACA
Organism: Clostridiales bacterium; assembly: GCA_017649645.1. GTDB lineage: Bacteria > Bacillota > Clostridia > Saccharofermentanales > Saccharofermentanaceae > Saccharofermentans. The sequence goes on from JAGCGK010000124.1 coordinate 45,361, forward strand.
GAGAGCGCCCAGGTTGTCGAGCTGAACTTCGATATGCCCGCTGCTATAAGAAGACCTCCTGTCTTTAACACACGATATGCTTCTTTGAGGACTTTTGTGCGTTCGGACTTATTCTGCAGATGATACAAAGGTCCCATCAAAAGAACCACGTCCGCGCTGTCATCAGGAAGATGAAGATCTCTGGCGTCACCGACTAGTGCCTTATATGGGGTCGTCATGTTCTTTATGGCATGATCAACAGCTGTCGGAGCATACTCGATCATCGTAACATCGTGTCCCTGCTCGGCAAGCCACGACGAGTATCTGCCGATGCCTCCTCCGATATCGTAAATGACGCTCTTACCGTTCAGATACTGGGATATGATCTCCTTTGATCTGTAGAACTCAACAATACCAAGGCCACGTTCGAGACGATCTATCTCAGCACCGTTATTGTAGAACTCATATACTTCGTCCATGTTTTCCATTTCATTTACCTGTCTTCCCAAAGAATTCTTTCAGTCTATGATATCACCATTCAGCTAAGAAAACATTCTGTCCAGATTCTGTACTATCAGCTTACTTTTATCCTCACCAAGATTAGCAAAAGTTAAAACGTAGAGTTTCTTGCCGTCCTTCTCCAGGATAAAGTTCGCCGTCTGGAATCTCGGGATCGCTCCCCTATGACCGATATAACCCATTTCGTTTTCCCAACCGCAGCCGTATCCGTCTATAAAGTTCAGAACTTCCTTCATTGAGTCTTCATTCAGAATATAGCCTCCGAACAAAGCGCGATCGAACTTGATCATGTCAACTGCGTTCGTGTGGATATCACCTGCTCCCTTCAGAAACTCAGGATCTTTGAGGTAATCCAGTTCAGGATCATCCTTAAATGACGCCGTTACCGGTTCGCCTGAAACGGCTGATGTAGATGTCATCTTACATGGCTCGAAAATAACCTCGTTAACATACTCCTCATAGCTCTTGCCGCTAACGTTTTCGATAATGAGAGCAAGGAGATGATAGTTGGAGTTGTTGTATGAATATTCAACATTAGGCTCGATCGCCATCTCGTTTGTGAAGATCAGTTCCAGGAACAATTCATCATCGATGATCTTTTCCATCTTGCTATATGCTTCAGCCCATGGAGTACTCGCAGGATCAGGGCCGAAGATCTCATAGACCCTCTCTTCACCCAGAAATTGGTCAGGTCTGTTTACATAATCGATAAAGCCGGTACGCATATGAAGAAGATCGCTAACGGTGACCTTTGATACCTTCTCGAAGTTCGGATATGAACTAAAGTCAGGATATATATCTCCCAAAGTATCAGTGATCTTAAGTTTGCCGTCTTCAACAAGTTTCATAATGCAAACGCCCACAAAGGCCTTGGAACATGAACCGATCTCATATGTAGTGAACGGGGTTACTTCATTACCGTCGACATCAAGGAGTCTCGCACCTGCGGTAAAAAGCACCTCATCATCTGTAGCAACTATAACTGTTCCTCTGAAATCAGTCTCCTGAACCTCATATTTGAGCCATTTTACGATGCTGTCATAATCTTCGCTCTCACTATAGTAAACGTTATTATCTGTCTTCATCTTGGCTAGTTCATCTTCAACATCAAGCTTAGGTCCTGACGAACTGCAGCCGACAAAAAGAAGAACATTGATCATGACAAGGAAAATGCTTAAAAGCTTCTTCATAATTATTTTTTTATCCTTCTTACCGGTATCCATATCTCGTTATAAAATCCCGTGCCGTCCTCGTTAGGGATTCCGTAGCGCTCGATATTATATTCATCGACTACTTCATACTCATCGACATCAAAGAGCCACTCGCCGAATATATAACGGCGCATCTCCTGAGTTACTTCGCTCGAATTATCCCTGCACCTGAACTTGGCCCAGATCGTCTCAGGAATCTTTACGACCTTCATACCATCCGGAACTTCTCCGCCTTTGTAATCGGTTCCGACCATGAAGAGAAATCTCTCTTCGAATGTTATTCCCTCATGATCTTTGTACCACGGCTTACCTTCCTCATTTAAAACGGTATCGCATTCGCCGACGCTTAAGCCGTAATATATGTTCTCTTCCCGATCTTTCATAAAGTCATAAATGAATCTCGGTATCTTTTGAAAACATGTGTCGTTATCAAACACATCAGAGACACCGGCGATCTTAAACTCCGGCATCTTCTCGAAAACAACATCGATCGTGTCCGCGCCTTTTACCGAAAACGTCAGTTTTAGAGGCAGGAAAGCCTTCGCGGGCTTATTCTTCTTTTTGACTTCGTTAGGAGTAGCGTCATGAAAACGCGTGAATGCTTTGGTGAAACTTTCCGGTGTTTCGTAGCCGTATCTGGCGGCAATGTCGATGATCTTCTCATCTTTTTCGATAAGATCCATGGCAGCAAGATAAAGTCTTCTGCTTCTTATGTATTCACCGATCGTGTAACCTGTTATCATCTGAAAGCTGTTTTGCAGATAACTTGACGAGACATGTACTTCCATAGCAACCTCCTTCGGGCCCTGAACAGTCATGATATTGGTTTCCAAATATCGAAGTGTTTCATTGATCACGTTGGCCCAATTCATTTGTTTTTTATCCTCGTCTTTAAAGTACTATGTCTCGTTTATGAATTCCTGTCATGGAATTCGAAGTTTTGTCTAATTATATCAAATGCTGATCAGAATCTCTTCTCATTGGCATGAGCGTAGAAGATCACCTTAGGGTTATATGACAGTACTTTTTCCCAGTCATTCTTCAAACTGATGTTATCTTCGTAGCCGCCTAAGTATTCGTAAGGCTCCAGATCGCCGACTAAGCATGTTCCGTCATCAAGGATAACGGAGATGCAATCTTCACTGTGGCTCGGTGTCAGGATGATCTCGCCTTCGATTCCAAGGTCTCTAAGGAAATCCCTGCTTCCGGAAGCTGAGATAACCGTTGCAGATGATTCATCTATGGGCTTATATCGAAGCTTCGGTGTTCTCGAAAATATCTCGTCAGAATAGTGAACAAGGCTAACTTGGGAATCTACCAGGAGCAGCTTTACTCCCTGCTCCATAAGTTCGCTTATAAGTCCGATGTGATCAGGATGGAAGTGTGAAGCAAGAACATAATCGATATCCTTTACGGCTATTTTGTTTTCTTTGATCGCTCCGTAAAACAACGGCAAAGTTCCGGCATAATCCGTATCAAACAGGATGCTTCCGCTATTGCCGCGGATCAAAAATGTATTCGTATTTCCATATTTAAGTTTAGTGATCATATATATCCATTCGCTTTTACACAAGTTTGACAGATCGGTTTTAAGGATTATAACACAGTGGTTTTAAGCACTATGTTATAATTCCCCTATGATCAAAGAAACTAATAAAATTGACATCAGACAGGTCTCCATTGATGATCCTTTTAAGGATCACAGAGATGATATAGAAAAGTTCTGGGAGGGTTTTCGAAAAGAAAATCCTGAAGCATATAGCGAGCAGATCCTTAATGTTTTCGAGATAGAGGAAAACGAGCGGGAGTATGTTCTTACTATAGGAATCATAAACTTCTACGAATCTTTTTGCAGCAGAACGACCAAGATGTATAAGACGCGCGCACTGTTCTCGGGAGGGTATGTGATCACTTCTGACGGATATTACTGCGTTGCGGCAGATCAGAATATGGATATTAATCTTATCGGGGGACTGGCATCTTTGCTCGATATCAAAGACGGGAAATACGATCCGGAACTGTGTCTCATCAGAGAATTCAAAGAAGAGACGGGGGCTGATATCAAAGGTGCAGGATTCAGCTATGACCTAAGATATATCAAGGTTCCCGAAGGCGATGAAATATACTTCCCTGTCGGACTTATCTATGAAGTTAAGACGAGCCTTAGCAGAAAGGAACTGGAAGATATCTTCACGGAGAATGCACACGATAACGAACTTGGTTCGCTGGTGTTCTTCGAAAAGAACGAAAAGACCATCTTCGAGAATAACACGAGACGGCCTTATCTTAACGAATTGTTCGATATCCTGTTTGATAGATAATTAGGATCATTTCTCCATATAAACAAAGGTCAGTTCATCATCGATCATCTTCTCATCGAAGATCTTAAACCCGAGCTTTGAATAGAGCCTGATGTTATCAACACTTCTGGTGCTGGTAAAAAGCTCGTAGCGCTTTCCCGGAAAACATTCCTCAATCTTGGTAAGAAGAGCCGAACCGTAACCCTTACCGCGGAAGTCCGGGTGTACCATAAGCTTACCGATATAGACTGTACCTTTATCTTCGTAAGCACGAACAGAACCGATGATCTCATCATTGTCCCCGATCATCTTAAGGATAATACCCTTGTTAAACTCTTCTATTATTTCTTCCAAAGTCTGCTTAAGCGGAGGAATGTCCTTAGTACCAAACAACTCAGCCTCCGACTGATAGGCAAGATATTGAAGTTTAAGTATTGTCTCAAGATCACTTTCGTTTGCATTAGTGATAGTCATCATATTTCTTCCATCCCGTATATGTATCTGAACTTAAGAAGTGATGAAGAATCCTTCTTTTGACCTTCAAGTTCATCCCTCAATGAATTATCCTTATCGATAATGAAATAGATGATCTGACATCCGTATTCCTTCGCCTTAGGCATGAAGTAATCAGCAACCCATTCGGTATCCTGCGGATTATCTTCAAATCCGTCACGGGTATCAGCCACGTAGTTACAGCCTTCGTGTTCCCTTATAACTTTCAATGCACATTCAAGAGGAGCTCTGTACTGATCCAATTCGCAATACTTTTTCCAATGAACGAGAACTACGTTCTTGTCTTCCACATAGAAAACATCGCAAGATTCAGAAAGATAACATGCCTCATCTATCTTATCGAGAGTATCCTTAAGGATCTCTTCACGTAAAGCCTTAAGCCAATTCGAAAACTCCACGGTATTATACGCATATGTCTTGTTCAGCTCAAATTCATTGTCGGCCCACGTATATAGCGGAGCTTCGTTATGCTGGATCAATGCCTCAAGTTTATCCAAAGCCTTATAAAGCTTTGATTCAGGGGTCTTCTGCGCATTCATTTCTTCATATAACTCAGAAAGATCTGCTGATACTTCCTCAGGCAAAGTCTTCATCCATTGATCGAGCAACTCATCTTCAGTCTTACGGTCACCATCTGTCTTAAGGAAAGCCGGAATATCTCCCGTAAAGCATTCACCCAGATCATGGATCAGACACATATCAACAACTCTGTCGATATCAAGTTCGGGAAACTCACGCCTTAAAAGAAGCGCCATTAAAGATATACGCCAACTGTGCTCAGCAACACTTTCAGTTCTTCCTTTGGAAGTTGTGCTGTGACGAGGTGTATCTTTCAACTTCTCCGCAATATGCAGGATTTCCAAATATTCTCCGGCGTTCATTTCTGTTCTTCCTTATTTGTCAGCATCCATGAATACTCTGGATCCGGTTGCACCCATCTGTCCCTGATATTTTCCGTTATAAGGATTCAATGCGTGATCATCCATCTGTGCGAAAACCAACTGACCGACTCTTCTTCCGCTCTTAAGCTCGATTGCACATCTGTTTGCGTTATAAAGTTCAAGAGTTATCTCACCTTTAAATCCCGGATCTACCCATCCGGCATTCTGAATGAACAATCCCATTCTGCCCAAAGAACTTCTGCCTTCAACGAAAGCCGTCAGGTCATCAGGCAATTCAAAATACTCCATGGTAGTTGCCAGAACAAACTGTCCCGGCAGAATCAAATAAGTATCTGTAGTGATAGTCTTATAGTTTATCTGTGATCCCAGTGTTATTATTCCTGACGGTGTATCATCAACAACACTGAATGTATTTCCCAATCTGATATCAACACTTGCAGGCTGGATCTGCTCTTTGGTCAAGGGCTCAATAACAAGCGTTTTCTCTTCAAGCATTCTGCTAATCGTTTTATCTGATATGATCATTTCAATCATCCTCCGATATCCATAGTGTTAATGTCTATTGGAAGATTATAACATAAGCATCCGGTCTGCCATTGTGTGTTTCTGAAGATTTATTAATGATTCAGCAATCTCGTCTCGATTGGAATAATTACAAAAGCAAATGTTGCTACAGTGATCAGTATTCCCGCAAGCGAATTAATAATCCCCGACAAAGAAACTCCCACTCTGAAGATACTCTTATATTGTGCCGCAACCGGAAGTGACTTGATAGACAGAATAAAACCTACTATCCCTGACGCCAAGGCAGAGAATCCAAGGAATATTGCAATGGCAATATCAAATTTCTGCATATAAGTGAAAAAATTAACGCCTGCAAGGATAACCGATACCAAACCCAGAAGACTGTGAATGTATAGTTCTCCGGTAAGCGGATTATAAATCTTATAGGAGTTGTGACGACCCCATGAGCCATGCACTTCGAACCACTCTTCAAACCATTCTTTCATAACTTTTCACCTCTACTCTCATTCTGAGGCATAACCGCAAAAAAGAAAAACAGAAAAACTTGATAATAGACGAAACGATAACTCTATAATTTCAATTATAAAGCATTTATTTCGCTAGTGATCGCCTAATCGGCTCCTTGTACCTTTCTGCAGATGATCGTGTCCATACAGTGATAATGCGGGGTCCCTCCGCTATTATCTTCGAAAATAACTTCATCTATACGTTCTATCTTCCAATCGGCAAAATAAGTGAACAGTTCACCCGACTTCCACATCTTCTCTTCCCTGTCCCAATCAGGCGGTAACTCAAGAAAAGATTTCTCGACAAAAACATTAAAAAACACGATCCCGTTCGGCTTAGTCATTTTCTCTATCTTCTCGAAAAAGCTCTTCTTATTCTCATCAAACAGATACTGAACCGTACCGGTGGAATAGATGATGTCATACTGATCATCAGGCACGAAAGTATTGATATCATCAACATAAGCCTTGATGTTTACGCCTCTGTCAGAAGCCAGGCGTATGGTCTTCCTGATGCCGTTATCGGTCAGATCAAAAGCTGAAACGTCAAAACCCTTTTGAGCCATATAAACCGCATCTTTTCCCTCACCGCAACCGATATCGAGAACTTTGGTATTCTCGGAAGGCGGACAAAGACTTATCAGTTCATCAAGAAAACTCCCCGGTTCCAGACCCCAGTAGTAATCATCTCCCTCATACCATTTCTCATAGTTTGTTCTGATACTCATCTGATATCTCCTTTTTCAGATCTTTGCTTCCTTATAAATGAAACAAGCATAAGAATGTAGCACACTGTCTTCGGAAGCATGAGCATTCCGAGCATAGGAAGCAAAGATGCAAAGAGCGCAACCGGAATATAAAACAGGAACGAAAGTGTCGTATAAAGCCACAATCTGCTTAAGTATCTGTCTTCTTTTCGAACAATGAAATAAAGATAAACGACAATGCCTCCGATTAAAATGAAAGGCAGATTACGTAATACTGCCCAGAGCACGGAACCTTCACCCGTGAACCAGTTATTACCCGGAGCCAGACAAAGAGCGATCCTTAAGGCCGCGAGAACATATATCGCTATCCCAATGCTGTTGGTCTTCTTATCATTCTTATGATAGACACTCTTATAAAGTAAGAAGACCAGAATATAGAAGATCGTCATGGTAATCGAAGTAACAAGCTTACCGAATCCCAAGTACCATGTGAAATCGTTATCAATAAAATAATTTAAAACTCTCGGAACAAGATGGAATGAATCACCGATACCAAGTACCAGTGCTGCCGTTCCCATGAGGACATCATTCTTGTTGCGATGCTTTATAAGGATAATGATTCCTGTAAGTATCGCAAAGATAAGATACAAGATATCAAATGAAGATTCACCGTATTTCATAATTAATTACCGCAGAAATATAAAGGGATGAACTCTGACAACCTCATTATATCATTTATCCGTTATCATCTTTGCTATGTGCTCAATAGAAAAACCGTCTGTATTTATGATGTTATCCATCAAAGCAAAAGAAGGAAGCGATCTAAGGCTTATATTAAGCCATTCATCAGTTCTCCATTCGCATTCTTTATCACTATTCCAGCGACTTATGAGCTCATCTTTTTCACAGATCAATGTATATGGCTTAGGCTCTATATCAAGTTCAGTAATCCCTTCTAAGATCTGTTTTACGATCTTAGGATCATCCATAAGCCACACCAATACGACCATGTTGCACACTGAACACTTTTGGTAGTTTTCGATCATATGAAGGATATTATCAACTGCCATGGCTCGGGTTTCCTGATTTCCGACAAAAGGATGAATATCCATACACCAGTCACCGTCTATAAAAGCAGTTCCCGGATTATGTTCAGCGATGTATTTTCCTACCGTAGTTTTGCCGACTCCCATTGGTCCGTTAAGAATGATAACCTTCATTTTCTACTCCCGATCATATCTTTAATACAACTGATCCCACTTGATAGAATCCGATCTGCCTTTATCCTTGTAAAAATCCAAAAGTGCTTTTAAAGCATCTTCTTTGCTGATGACCTGACAAGCATGCACCTCATATTGACCATCGCAAAATGTAACAAATTCTCCGTTGTAGTCTCCGCTACAAGATGCATAGCAGCTTTCATCCTCACCAAAGTGATTTAAGGAAACTCCCGTTGAATTAACTAAGATCCCCATGCATGGATACTCATCAGTATCACCTTTTTCGGACACCCAAATCTCAGATGAATCAAGGGATAACTGTTGCTTTATAACCTTTTCAAATTCATCAATGGTTTCACACGATATGTTATTGTGGTCAACTGATACTATCATCCGAAAATATTCCCATTGTCCCGACTATGGCTGCAGCTGTGCCGACATAGTCATTACATTTGCCGCTTAGAAAACCTCGAAGTTCTCCACACTTAAGATACTTATGTTTCTCAATAAATCTTTTCTCAAACTCAGCGATATCCTCTTCTGTTCCGCCCATCTCACGTATAGTCTGTTCAGCAGCCAGTACAGCTCCGCACATACCGCCATTATCTCTGGGCCTTGGAGGATTCTTCTTATTCGGATTATCTATGCTTAATGCATCATATACAGCCATGGCACAATTCATACCGCTACGGTGATTATTCCTGGCTATGGTTTCATGATCGATCACTTCATTGCCACCTTCCTGCAGACTTCACATCAATTCATTAAGATTATATACCAGTTATTTTCAGTCTTCAGATGAATTCAATAACGATTCATATCGTTCTTTAGTTAAGACCTTAGAAAGTTCAGCCATAGCCTTACCATACTCATTTTCATAATGTGAGAAGGAATCTTTTTTCTGAAGTTTGAAGCCCAATGAGATATATAGAAGGATAGCTTTCCAGCTCCATGGCTGTGTGTGAATATATACGGGAAGCGCATCATTTTCTTCATATATATTCATAACAGCGGTACTTAGCGCCCTTCCGATACCCATTCCCTGATACTTCTCGTCAACAACAAGCCAATGTAAAGAAGAGACAAACTTATCTTCTTTTCTATCTTTCCATGCAATGCACGAACCCACTACGTCATTATCCTTGTTCAAAGCGAAAAGGATATGTGTTAGCAGATCAGGATCCTGAAGATATGACTCAACAAAGTACTTCTCTGCTTCCTCAACTGATCCGAAATCTTCAATGGAACACTCCAGCTTAGCCCATTCTTTCTCATAGCCGGATCGATAAGAAACAATAGAAAAACCTTCAGGTAATTCTATTTCTCTTTTCCTGTAATCAGAGCATTTCAATATCGTGTTATAAAACGGGATAGTCCTATCGAGCACAATACTCCTCCAAAATCGGGTTTATTTTCGATCCTTACGATTCGATTATACCATTCCTAAAACAATTCACCGGGAAAAATAACCCCATATCGTTTCCGATACAGGGTTGGTATTGTGGTGCGGATGACAGGACTTGAACCTGCACACTTTCGTACTGGAACCTAAATCCAGCGTGTCTGCCAATTTCACCACATCCGCTAGACAGCTTAACTATTGTAACACATTATTTCGATTACAAAAGGATAATCTGCTTATTCAACTTCTTCAAGACAGGATGCATCAATAATATATCCATTGTCCTGCATGATGTAGTGACCATCAGTTGATACACCGAGAATACACATGCCTTCGGTATATTCATCGATCTCTTCTGTTGCAGATGTATCAGAATAAACCTTGACATCCTTCTTAACTTCGAAGAGCTTAGCCTCTTCAAACTCGACGTTGTTCTCAACATCGTAAGGAGCAGCCGTCTCTTCTGTACTAGGTGTAGTAGAAGCAGCCGTATCGATTACGACCGTAACATCAGAAGTCTCACCGGAATCCTTAGAACCGCATGCTGCGAATAAAAATGCGGAAGCAACTGACAAACTGAGAATAATTGCAAATATCTTAATACTTTTCATAATAACCCCCCTTATAAAATAATAACTCCAAACTCCCTCATAAAGACAAATGCCATGTAAGCAGCATATATCAATAACATTATGATACCATCAATTCGCTTAAATTTCTTGAAAGCAAATACAAATATGCCGCAAAATGCTGTTATACCCAAACAGATGATCGTATCTACCAAGTTTCCTTTGGACAGATTTCCGATCGGATTGATGAAACTTGAGACACCTAATACAAACAAGATATTGAAGATATTAGAACCTACTACATTTCCGAGAGCAATTCCGTTTTCGCCCTTTCTCGAAGCTACAACAGATGTTGCAAGTTCCGGAAGTGACGTTCCGAATGCTACTATCGTAAGTCCGATGATCGTATCGGATACACCGAGAAGTTTTGCAAAGAATGAACAACTCTTAACGATACCCCTTGAACTTAAGTAGATACATACAACTGAGAGCACGACCTTCAAAAGACTTAAAACAACGCGCTTTCCGGATACCTTAGCATTATCTTCATCTGACTTAAGTGACGAAGCCTTTACTGATAAGACGATAAGTAAGATTACATAACTTACTACCAATGCAAAAAGGATAATACCTTCGATCCTCGTGATCTTAAGATCTCTTACGAAGAATATCAGTAACGCCGAAAACAATATGCAGAGAGGATAGTCTCTCTTACGTATTTCCTCATCAACGGCAAATCCTCTTATGGCAGCACAAAGACCTACAACTACAAGAAGATTGAATGTGTTAGAACCAACTACGTTGGAAATGGAAAGTTTATCCATTCCGAGTACTGATGATGTGATACTGACACCTGCCTCAGGAGCACTCGTTCCGAAAGCTACGATGGTAAGTCCGATGATGACTGATGGTATCCTAAGTGCCTTGGCTATATCAGATGCTCCGTCAACCAAAACGTCTGCACCTTTCACCAAGACTACAAAGCACAAAATCAATAAACCTGCATTAAGCAATATACTTGTCATTCGCTATCAAGTTTGAGAACGCTCATAAATGCTTCCTGAGGAACCTCGATGGAGCCTACCTGACGCATTCTCTTCTTTCCTTCCTTCTGTTTTTCGAGGAGTTTCTTCTTACGTGTAATATCACCGCCGTAACACTTGGCAAGAACGTCCTTACGGTATGCCTTGATAGTCTCACGGGCAATGATCTTACCTCCGATACAAGCCTGAATAGGTACTTCAAACTGCTGTCTCGGGATATTCTCCTTAAGTTTCTCGGCCATTCTTCTGCCTCTTGCATATGCCTTATCCTTATGCACGATAAATGACAATGCATCAACAGGATCGCCGTTAAGAAGGATATCGAGCTTAACGAGACTGCTTCTGTCGTAGCCGTCCATCTCATAATCCAAAGAAGCATATCCTCTTGTTCTGGATTTCAGTGTATCGAAAAAGTCATATATGATCTCGTTAAGAGGCATCCTGTAGTGGAGCATGACTCTGACATCATCCATATATGTCATGTCTTTATATTCACCGCGTCTGTCCTGGCAAACTTCCATAATGTTTCCTACATATTCCTTAGGAAGCATTATCGTGGCCTTTACCATCGGCTCTTCGATATACTCGATCTCCGAAGGATCAGGCATGTTTGTCGGGTTATCCATGTTTATGACTGTTCCGTCCAGCTTATGGATCTTATAGATAACCGAAGGAGCAGTACTTATAAGATCGAGATTAAACTCTCTTTCCAATCTTTCCTGAATAACTTCATAGTGCAAAAGACCCAGGAAACCGCATCTGAAACCGAAGCCCAATGCTGCGGATGTCTCTGCTTCAAATGATAAAGCTGCATCGTTTAAGCGGAGCTTTTCGAGAGCATCACGAAGGTCACCGTATTTTGCACCGTCTACAGGATAAAGTCCGCAGAATACCATCTGCTGGATTCCCTTGTAACCGAGCAAAGGCTCATCTGCAGGATTTTCTGCAAGAGTTACGGTATCACCCGGAGCCGTATCTCTTACGTTCTTGATGGATGCGCAGATATAGCCAACTTCGCCGGCTTTAAGCTCATCAGAAGGAACATACTCACCCGGATGGAAATATCCGAGTTCAGTTACCTGGAATTCTTTTCCGGTATGCATCATGAGGATCTTGTCACCCATCTTGACGCTTCCTTCTTTAACACGAACGCTTACGATAACACCTTTGTATGAATCATACTTGGAGTCGAAGATCAAAGCTCTGAACGGCTTATTCTCGTCTCCTGAAGGTGCAGGAAGATACTCGATGATCGACTCAAGAACTTCGTCGATCCCGATATCATTTTTAGCTGAAATAAGAGGAGCATAAGATGCATCGATTCCGATAACATCTTCTATCTCATTACGAACTACCTCAGGCTGAGCCGAAGGAAGATCTATCTTGTTGATTACCGGCAATACCTCGAGATCGTTTTCTACAGCAAGATAAACGTTAGCGAGTGTCTGTGCCTCAACGCCCTGTGCTGCATCTACGATAAGGACTGCTCCGTCACAGGCAGCAAGGCTTCTTGAAACCTCATAGTTAAAGTCAACGTGGCCCGGAGTGTCTATGAGATTAAGCATGTACGTATTGCCGTCTTTTGCTTTGTAGCTCATTCTCGTAGCCTGAGCTTTGATTGTTATTCCGCGCTCACGCTCGATCGCCATGTTATCGAGAATCTGAGACTGCATCTCACGTTTCTCCTTAACACCTGTATGTTCGATAAGGCGGTCGGCAAGCGTAGACTTACCGTGATCGATATGCGCAATAATACAGAAATTACGTATAAGATCCTGTCTATCCATAAATTACTATTCCTTCACCTCAGATCAACTTACTTTTCCAATAGAACTGAACGGATAAACTCTTATAAGAGCGATACCCTTGATCCTGTCAGCAGAAAATGGTCCGAGATTACGGCTGTCATTACTTACCATACGGTTATCACCCATGCAGTAATATTCGTCGTCTCCCAATGTAATCTCGTTATATCCGTTGGTCCAGCCGGAACCGGAAACTGTTGTTAATGTTCCTGCCGCAAGATAATCTTCTTGCAATTCAGCGAACAACTCTGAATCCTTTTTCTTGATGAAAACCTTACCGTTCTCGATCTTAATGGTCTCACCCGGAAGTCCGATAACACGCTTGATGAGATACTCATCATGGTCGTATCCTTCCATATTGGAACCGTCAAGGATAACGACATCTCCTCTGTCGAAATTATCGAAATAAGTCGATATCTTTTCTGCAAAGATAACATCTCCCTCATGTAAAGTCGGGTTCATTGAAGAACCGTAAACGTTGTTTCTCTGAATAACGAAAACAACAAGGAATACACCGATCAAAACACCGATGCAGATCGACTTCAACCAACCAAGACCGTTAAATACCGCTTTTTCGGTATCAGGTTTGGTCTCCCATGAAGGAAGTTCATCTTTTTTCTCATCTTCCTGTTCTTCCTCGGGTTCATCCATGAAAACAGTAGGACGTCTTTCAGTAGTCTCCTCTTCCTCTTCAACATTCGTATCTTCGATCATCTCAGCATTTCTCTTCTCGCTGAGTTCGTTGGCCTGTTCACTAAGCTTAAGGAGAGCATCTCTCTCGTTATTTCTTTCTTCTGCTGATTTCATTAGTCTACCCTTTCATTTTTTCCTTCATTAATCGAAAACTGCTTCGTCATCGATATCGCTTTCATGAACAGACTCACTTACCTCAATACCGAGATCTTTGAGCTGCTGCTCCTCAACAGGAGCAGGTGCTTCTGTCATAAGGTCTGAAGAGTTCTGTACCTTAGGGAAAGCGATAACTTCTCTGATGCTCTGGCAATTAGCCATGAGCATTACCATACGGTCAAGACCATAAGCAAGACCACCGTGCGGCGGTACACCGTATGTAAATGCATCGAGAAGGAATCCGAACTGTTCCTGTGCTCTTTCTTCTGTAAATCCGAGAGCCTTGAATACTCTCATCTGCATCTCTCTGTTGTGGATACGGATAGAACCGCCTCCGAGCTCACAACCGTTCAATACGATATCGTAAGCCTTGGATCTAACCTTGCCCTTGTCGCTCTCGAGGAAATCGAGATCCTCATCCATAGGAGAAGTGAACGGATGGTGCTTAGCAACATATCTGTCTTCTTCCTCTGAATATTCGAACATAGGGAACTCTGTAACCCAGCAGAGCTTAAAGTCATTAGGATCGATAAGGTCGAGCTTCTTAGCTGCCTCGATACGAAGAGCACCGAGAGAGATCATAGGAACCTCACCGTTATCAGCTACTATGCAGATAAGGTCTTCATCGCCTGCACCTGTTACGCTCTTAAGCTCAGCAATGTTCTCAGGTGTAAGGAACTTAAGGAAAGATCCGCGTGGCTCAGCTGAAGGAACGAGCCATGCCATTCCCTTAGCCTTATATGTCTTACAGACTTCACCCAAAGCATCGATCTCTTTTCTGGAGAACTTAGCGCCGCCCGGGATAACGATGCATCTTACGCTTCCGCCTGCTTCAAGAGCACCCTTGAATACTACGAAATCGATCTTGGAAGCTACATCAGAGATATTCTGAAGTTCCATACCGAATCTGAGATCAGGCTTATCGGAACCGTAACGATCCATAGCCTCAGAGTAAGGAATACGTCTTATCGGAAGTTCGATATCAACGCCGATAGCTTCCTTGAATACTCTTACGAGGAATCCCTCTGTGCAGTTCATAACGTCATCACAGTCAACGAAGCTCATCTCCAAGTCTACCTGTGTGAACTCAGGCTGTCTGTCAGCACGGAGGTCCTCATCACGGAAACACTTAGCGATCTGGAAATACTTGTCGTAACCTGCGAGCATCAAAAGCTGCTTATAAAGTTGAGGAGACTGCGGAAGAGCAAAGAATGAACCGTTCTTGATACGGCTTGGTACGAGGTAGTCACGTGCTCCCTCAGGTGTGCTCTTACCGAGGATAGGTGTCTCGATCTCGATAAAGCCCTGCTCATCGTAGTAGTCACGAGCGATCTTAGCGATCTTGTGACGGAGCATGAGGTTTCTTTGCATATTAGGTCTTCTGAGATCCAAGTATCTGTACTTAAGTCTCAAAGCCTCGTTAGCGTTGTCGTCTTCTTCGATATAGAAAGGAGTTGTCTGAGCCTCGGAAATGATGCGGAGCTCTTCAACATTAACCTCGATCATACCTGTCTTCATCTTCGGGTTCGGAGCACTTCTCAATGCTACTGTACCTACGCATGCGAGAACGAATTCACTTCTGATCTTTGAAGCCTTTTCCTTGATCTCGTCGTTGGAGTCAGGAGAAACAACGAGCTGGATCTCGCCTGTTCTGTCTCTCAAAGTGATGAATGTAAGTCCGCCCAAGTCTCTTTGCTTGTGGCACCATCCCATAAGAGTGACTTTCTTTCCGATATCGCTCTCGGAAAGCTCCGCACACATTGATGTTCTCTTTAAACCTTGAATTGATTCTGCCATTTATATGTCACCGTTCCTTAAATTATTTTTTCTCGAAAAAGCTCACTATCAAATCAAGAGCAACCTCTTCCTGTGAGCCGTCAGCCATGTTCTTGACATTAGCCTTGCCGTTTTTGACCTCATCCTCACCCAAAACGATAAGGTATGGGATCCCGACCTTGTTAGCGTACTTCATCTGAGCCTTGAATGATCTTCCTACAAGATCTCTCTCGCAGCCGATGCCTGCCTTACGAAGATCAAGACAGAGCTTACTGATCAATGGCTTAGCCTCATCACAGAGGTTAGCGAAATAAACCTGAACGTCGTTTGGCTTAGGGAACTCTATTCCCTGTGCCTCGCACTCCATGAGAAGTCTTTCAACACCCATACCGAATCCGATACCCGGAACATGTGTTCCGCCAAGGTCCTCGATAAGTCCGTCATATCTTCCGCCGCCGCAAATCGTTCCCTGTGTACCGACGTTCTCTGATACGAACTCGAATACCGTTCTTGTGTAGTAATCAAGTCCTCTTACGATACCCGGATCGATAGTATATTTGATACCCAGGTTATCAAGTTCAGCCTTAAGTGATTCAAAGTGCTTATTACAATCTTCGCAGAGATAATCGATAAGTCTCGGTGCATCGACTGCGTACTTCTTGCAGCCTTCAACCTTACAGTCGATCATACGAAGAGGATTCTTCTCAAATCTTGCCTTACAGTCAGCGCAAAGCTCATCCATGTGAGGTCTGAAGTAATCCTTCAATATCTCGTTGTACTTAGCGCGGCACGTCGGGCAGCCGATGGAGTTGATGCAAAGCTTTGTGTGCTTAACACCGAGCTTTTCGAAAAATACCGTAAGAAGCGATATGATCTCAGCATCGATCTCCGGTCCTTCAGATCCGAAAGCCTCAAGACCGAACTGGTGGAACTCTCTCATTCTTCCCTTCTGTACGTTCTCGTATCTGAATGCCGTGATGTTGTAGAACATCCTTACAGGACTTGCAAGACTTGTCATACCGTTCTCGATGAAGCTTCTTGCAACACCTGCAGTACCTTCAGGTCTTAATGTGATGGATCTTTTGCCCTTATCCTCAAAAGTGTACATTTCCTTTTGAACGACGTCAGTCGTGTCTCCTACACCTCTTTGGAACAGATCTGTCTGCTCGAATGTAGGAACTCTTATTTCCTCGTAGCCGTAGGAATGGCAGACATCGGCGAAAGTCCTTTCAGCCTTATGCCAGCGGTAGATCTCCTGTGGCAAGATGTCTTTTGTTCCTTTCTGTGCTGCGTATCTCATGATAAATACTCCGTTTTCTAATAATAATATACCCGCGTATTATAATACTCATGCGCGTTTTAAACAATGCGCAATTTGGCTTAAATCTCCGTCTCGTAGACTATCATCGCCAAAACGGCTGCGCCTGCGGTCTCCGTTCTTAAGATCCTCGGACCCAGCGTAACTCTCAAAGCGCCCTTTTTAACGGCATCATCGGCTTCTTTCTGTTCATAGCCGCCCTCAGGACCTACAAAAAGTGCGATATTCTCGCCTTTGAACTCGCGAAGTGCTGATTTAAGGCCTTTCTCGGTCTCTTCCTCCCATGGAAAAAGAGCCAGATCAAATGAGCCTATCTTGTCGATAGCTTCCGAAAAACTCATTGGAGAAGCAACTTTCGGGACGATTCCGCGTCCGGACTGTCTTGAGGCTTCCAGGGCGATCTTCTGCCATCTGTCGATCTTTCCTTTGGTGTCTTTATCAAGCTTTACGACGCATCTTTCGGATAAGACAGGCACAATCTCGTAAACGCCCAGTTCCGTAGCCTTTTGGATCGTAAGATCCATCCTCTCGCCTTTTGAGACAGACTGGAACAAAGTAACTTTAAAAGGCGGCTCGCTCTTGTTTTCGCGACTTTCTCCGACATCAAGGATCACTTTCTTTTTGCCGATCTCACTTACGCTGCAAAGGTACTCGAGGCCCTTGCCGTCAACTACTGTTATCTCTTCACCTGTCCTCATTCGAAGGACCTGGGATATATAATGCGAATCTTCCTCATTAAGCTCAAGCGTTCTTTGATCCAAGAGCACTTCATCAACAAAAAGACGAGTCATAGGAACTCCTTTACGACGTTTTCTATGATTCTAACATATAAGGCATTAAAAAAGCCGTTCGACGTTTAAGAATCGATACGGCTTATTTAAGTTTATCAAGTTTTGCTCGAAGTTCCCTAAGGCTCTTACTCAGGGATTCATCGATAACCGGCTCAGGCGCGAAGTTATCGACATCAACGACCACCTCAAGGCCTTTCTTCGATACAGGCTTAGTAGCAGCACTTTCAGATGAAGAAACGGAAATCTGAGAATGACCGTCGGCCGATACTGTCTTAAGGGACTTAACGCCGCCTTCAGACGGATTCTCGCTGATCTCTTTTTTTCGATCGAGAAGAGATTTGATCTCGTACTTCGGAGCCTCTTCAACAACAGGAGTCGGAGCCGGTTCCTGAACAGGCGCAGGGGCAGGTTCCTGAGCCTTAGGTTCTTCGGCCTTAGGAGTCTTGGAGAACGGGATCTCTGCCTTCTGTTCTTTCTCCTCGCCTGCAATGCCGTATACGAACTGGCTCGCAGTCATCGCTACCTGCTCAAGGCTCTCACAGTCAGGAAGCTGACATGCAATAGCCGAAGCAAGATTATATTCATCTGCCTTCTGGGACTCACCTCTAGGGAGCCAGCAATATTCTTCGCCGCCCACGAGAAGGTCTACACCGAAGGACTCAAAAGCTTTTACGAAGATCGCACATCTGTATCTCATGCTCAATGAAGAAGATGCCTTGATGAGGTCTTCTTCGCTATGAACTTCCATTCCGGCCATAAGCTCGATCTCATACGGATTAGGTGTGAGGATCGCTGCCAGAGGGAAAAGCTTATTTGAAAGATTGACGAATACGTCCTCTGTTATGAGGATCTGACCGTCTTCGGAGATGATAGCTGGATCAACAACGATATTAGCGACCTTATAACGCTTAAGTCTCTCGGCAACGCCCATTACGACTTCGGCACTGGTCAAAAAGCCGATCTTAACGGCCTGCGGGAGGTCCTCGCCTGATGAAAAGAGCTCATTCATGGCTGATGCTACTTCGAGTCTGGAGCAGTCATTTACGGCAAGCGGAACACACTCGTATCCAAACGCTTCTATCGTCCGGATATCCGAGCTTATATCAAAACTCTCGTTAGCGAATGACTCCGCTATGGTTAAGATAGTTCCCATCTGCCCTCTCCCTTGTTAGTTTCATGTCACAATTCCGACACAATCTCATCTTCAGTTTCGCACATTTATAACAAATACTCAACATTTTTTTGTGTAGTTTAGGTTACATTTCATATATTTTGTGCGAATCGTTTCTTTTTAAAGGGCAGACGGGAACCTATATTTTTACTCGTTTACGCGCAGATCATCCACTATGCTCCTGCCTTTGATCCTGCCGTACATCAGCGTTGGAACGAAGTAACTTAAGAGAGCAAAGATAGGAAGGATGATAAGAAGCGGCCAGAGAACGATCTTGATGTGCTCGCTAAGCCAATACATTCCGAGATTTCCGAGAAGCATGTTCATTACGATGCTCAAAGGGATAGCAAGAACTATCGTGAACAAAGAATAGAACAATCCTTCCGTAAAGAGCATCTTACGTTGCTGGGATGAAGTCATTCCGACGGCTTTGAGCAGAGCCAGTTCACGTTTTCGGGAAAGGATACTCGTAAGGGTGGCATTAATGAAGTTAAGGATGCCGATAAGGCCGATTATGCCGACCAGGACAGAGCCGACCTTCATGATGCTGGCGGTAAACACCCTGAATTCCTCACGGGCAGTCTCGATGCTGGTATATTCCAGTCTGTCGGACTCAGAAGTAAGTGATGACAGATAAGCCTCGGCTTCGGAAGCAGCCTCGTCGCTTACGACATCCGCACAGAAGCAGAGAGTTACGATATCGCCTCCGGTCAGGTCTTCAAGCTCGGAGCGGGTCATATACATCTCAAATGACTCTTCGCCGAAAGTAAAACGAGGACCGAAGCTCGACGGATGCTCACCAAAAGTGGCACAGACAGTGAATTCCTTTGTAATGGATTCGTTATGAGGTTTAAAACCTGTCAGGTCATAAGGAAGTTCACCGGCATTTATGTCCTCCATATAATAGACCTCGCCGGTCTTTGGATCTTCGACACCATATTTGGTCACATAGCTCAATGTGATCTTGTCACCGATCTTGAACGTGTCATTGTACCCGATAATGATGCCGTTACTGTCAGGATCACGCATGTCATCTACGCTTCCTTCAAAAAGATCAAACTCGCTTAAGAGTTCTTCATCGACACCTGTTACGAGAGCAATCTCATTTCTTCCCTCAATATCGACCATAACGTTCTTGGCCATGTAGGAGCAGCCGGAGTGTTCTGTCCGGATGTGGGATTTTATAGTCTCAATCTCACGGTCGGACAATCCGGTATTCATGTCACCCTGGAAATAATCCTTGGTACCGATCGTGAAGTCCATGTCAGGAGCTGCTGCGTGGATATACTGGTTAACATCAACGTTTCCCATAAGAGCACACAAAGTATTGAATACTACAAGCGCAAGAGCAAGCGAAAGGAGCACCATACCGGTCCTTTTCTTGTTTCTTCCGAGATTGGAAAGAGCCATTGCAGGGATCTTGGCACGGTTGGAAGAATGCTCCTTCTCCGAAACTTTTACATCGCTGTATCTCAAAGCTTCGATAGGAGAAACCTTCGATGCTTTTCGAACAGGAATAAGGCTGGAGATCCATACCGTAAAGATCGAAAATGCCGCAGCACCAAGGAAGACAAAGATATTAAAGCCGCTTATGATCTCGAGGTCCTTGCCGTAAGTGGTATTTTGAAGGATCGTAGGAATAAGGCTGTTTCCGATGAAGTATCCTGAGATAAGTCCCAGAGGGACAGCTATGAGACAGAGGATAAAAGCTTCACCCATGATGATCTTACGAAGTTGTTTGGTGGTTACGCCGACTGTCTTAAGAAGGCCGTAGTTTCTGATCTTTCCGGCAACAGTGATCTGGAAGATGTTATAGATTATAAGAAATCCCGTAACGACTATGAGGATAATGAAGACAACGATCGTAAATACTCCCTCGTCATCTATCGTACCTGTATTTACCAAATAAACACCGTTAGCCATCATGCGGCTTTCTTCAAGGCCCAGTTGCTCCCTGAAGATCTCCGTCTGCGCAACAACGTTACCGGCGGATCTGAAGTTAAAGAATGCTTCTGTCTGAGAAGTCTTATCGAGCTTATAAGTCGACATTATATCGTTTGCATATTCATCTGATACCAGGATCATCGATGAAGAATTATCTGCAAATCCGCAGATGGTAAACTCATCTTTAATGACTTCTATCACGCCGTCCGGATCTGCAACGCCATATTCAAGTTCGATCTTAGTTCCGATCTTTTTCGGAACATCCAAAGTATCCAGGATAGTCTTGCTGATAACAACATCATTTTTGTTTTGAGGCATCTGCCCTTCCTTCGGATAGCAGAAACATGTCTTGGCAAAGTTCTCGTCACCGTTTACTACAAAGACCGTATCACCGATCTCGCCGTATCCGAGGAATAATCCTTTACAGACATCTTTGACCCTCTTATTGTTTTCGATGCTCTCGTACAGGTCATCATCGACATAATAAACACAGGCATCACTTCTGTAGCCGACGTCCTTTTTGTTCTGAAGGTCGATGGTCCTGTCAAGTGAGAAGAACACCGTGAAAAGCGATGTGAAAAGTATTGTGGTCAGCATGATCGCGAAGATCGTTATAAGGTTCTGTTTCTTGGAGGTCAGGACAGATCTAAGGCTTAGTCTGTTCAGGACCTTTCTGTTGCGATTTCTCATGGTACACCTCTTTTACACGCGCTCTACGACCTGACCGTCTTCGATCCTTATGATCCTGTCGGCCGTCTGGGCAATGTCTTCGTTATGTGTGATCATGACTATCGTCTGGTTAAACTTGTTCGCCGTGATCCGAAACAGGCTCATAACATCCTGGGATGTCTTGCTGTCGAGATTTCCCGTCGGCTCATCTGCAAGGATAACAGCAGGGTTTCCGGAAAGGGCTCTCGCGATCGCTACTCTCTGCTGCTGTCCTCCGGATAGCTGGGACGGGAGCTTAGTAAGCTTACTTCCGAGATCCAATGTCTCGATTATATTATCGATGTGAGCTTTGTCAGGCTTAACTCCGTCAAGTTCGAGAGGAAGCAAGATATTCTCTCTTACGTTCAGTATAGGAACCAGGTTGAATGACTGGAAAACAAATCCGATCTTTCTTCTTCGAAGGATCGTAAGTTTCTCATCCTTAAGAGAGAAGATATCATTACCGTCAACATATACTTTTCCCGAGGTTGGTCTATCCAATCCTCCGAGCATATGAAGAAGCGTGGATTTGCCGCTTCCCGATGTTCCTACGACTGCGACAAACTCGCCTTTGTTGATACCGATGTTCACGCCTCTTAATGCGTGTACTGCGCTGTCATCTTTTCCGTATGTTTTAACGAGATTTTCTGTTTTAAGAATTTCCATATTCTTTCCTTTCTTTGCACATTAATTACCGATCGTGATCTCATTATCGCAATCGATTCTTTCTCAAATCTTTCCTGTCGAAAACGAATTATGACAGTTTTGAAAGATTTATGCTTTTGGAAGGAAAACAGAAAAGCAGGAGCCTTCTCCCTCTTTTGATCTGACGGTCACATAGCCGCCCTCACCCGTAACTATCTCTCTTGTCAGAAAAAGGCCGATTCCGACGCCCTCTTTCTGCATGACATTATTTCCTCTCGAAAACCTTCCGAAGATCTTCGTAAGTTCTTCTTCGGGAATTCCTATACCGGTATCTTCGATGTCGGTCTTCGCGTACATCTCATAGTTCTTTACCGAGAGTTTTATCTGTCCTTTATCGGTATACTTGATAGCATTGTCGATGATATTTAAGAACGCTTCATAGGTCCACTTAGGATCGCACTTAACTTTTATGTCGGTCTTCTCACAGATAAGCTTAAGACCCTTCTCCTTTGCTTTCGAAGAAAGTTCATCACATACACTTGAGATGAGTTCATAAAGATCCGTCTGTGAAACATTTAAGGCTATGATGCCGTTTTCGAGACGAGACATCTTAACAAGCGAATCTATGAGGAACTTAAGTTTCTCGGATTGAGATCTTATGGAGTCGACCTTCTCGCGGACATTCTCGGGAATGTCGTCTTCAGCCAAAAGATCGCTATAGAGCATGAGGTTGGCGATCGGAGTCTTGGTCTGGTGGGATATGTCTGAGATAAGTGCTTTGATCTTATCTTTTTCTTCCTCGACTTTTTGAGCAGACAAAGAAGAATTTGAAAGATATTCCGAGAGCTTCGACTCAAGAAATGACTCGGAACTTTCATCAAACCTTGTCTCATTAAATTCGCCCTTGATCGCATCATCGAGCATCTTCGTAAGAGAATCGATGAGTCTTTGCATACGGATACGGTCGACGATCACGATGATGACAGCCAAAACAAAAAAAACTATACCGACAACAGCCAATACATCTTTTATCATTCGTTCACCCAGCTATAACCTATTCCGTAAACTGTCTTGATCCTGTCTGTGGAAAGCTTATCCCTAAGACGCTTAACGGAAACAGAAAGTGCATTATCGTCAACATACTCGGAACCGTCAGTCCATACCTTATCGATGAGGTCTTCCCTTCTGACCGTCGCTCCTTTATTGAGGACCAGGATCTTCAAGATCTTCTGTTCGGTCTTACTTAGTTCCAAGATGTCATCACCTTTTTTGAATTTCATCTGCGAAAAATCGAAAGAATAATCGCCAATATTAATGATGCCTTCATCCTTGGTCGTTTTTTTCAATTTGGAATTGACTCTCGCTCTTAAGACAGAAAGCGAAAACGGTTTTGTGATGTAATCATCCGCTCCGTATTCAAATCCCTTTACGATGTCGTCATCCGTATCATTTGCGGTAAGCATGATCACGGGAAGATCAGGTTTTTGGGACTTTATTTTTCGAAGAAGATCAAGGCCTGAACCGTCAGGAAGATTTATATCCAATAAAACAAGAGCAGGTGTAAGTATAGACAACTGCTCTTCTGCTGATTTGATTGTTCTAACGGATACAACAGACTTACCGTCATTTTTGAAGGCGGTACAAAGTCCTCTGTTAAGTTCGATATCGTCTTCCAGTATCAGGATCTGTTCACTGCTCATAATCAATCGTCGATCTCTTTTTTCAGTTTTCTGAAATCGCCCACGGCTTTCCAACCGATCTTGACGATCTTTTTAATGTTAATAGAATTGGTTCCGCCCTGCCTGGACTTAAAAGTTATCGGGATAAACTTTACCTTATCCTTGTGGTGAAGGAAGTAAGTCGTAAACATGATATTCGGGATATTGAAATCCTTCGGAAGTTTATCGATGTACTTCGCAACAGCGGAAGTCTTCATGAGACGGAACGGCGCATTAGCATCTTTTGCTTTGACCTTAAAGATGATCCTAAGCAAAAAACATACCGTGTTCTCGACAAACTTTCTGCTCTTACCGTCGCCTCTTTTTACACGCTCTCCGAGGATAGCATCATATTCATTACGAAGCTCCCAGAACTGCTCGAATTCGGATGGTTCAGTCTGACCGTCGGAATCTGTCTGGAAAACAAAATCCGCCTTGTTATCGATAGCATATCGGTAACCGAATAAAACAGTGGAACCGTGACCACCGTTAGGTTTTGTCTGAGGGACAAGAAGCGGACGATCCTTGGCTAACTCCATGAGGATCTGAAGAGTATTATCCTTAGATCCGTCATTGATAATGACCAATCTGGACTCACCACTCTCATTATGAGCTTCAACTACAGGATACCAATCATTAACGCATGCGCAGATATTAGCTGATTCGTTATATGCAGGAATCACTATATATAATTTGTCCACCAAGGCACCCCTCCCGGTTTATTTTCTGCAGATATATGCCATCCAATCGTTCTTACTGCATGTCTCACAAATCTTTAGCCCGGCGTCAGTCAAAGCTTTCTCAACTCTGTCTGCTTTAGAATTTATTATACCCGAACAAAGGAAAAATCCATCGTCCTTTATCTTAGAAGGGATGTCAGGTGCTATAGCACAAATAACATCCGCGATAATATTCGCTACGATTATATCATACTTGTCAGATTTGGCATCTTTGAGTTCACCGGAATAGCAGTCAATAAACTCACAGCCGTTCTTCTCACAGTTATCCTTGGCAACGTCAACTGCAAGCCTGTCGATGTCGATGGCTTCGATATTCTTGCAACCGAGTTTTGCTGCGATTATCGCCAATATGCCTGAACCTGTTCCAAGGTCCAAAAGCTTATCATCAGGGTTTAAGTTCTTATCAAGTAGTTCGGCACACATAGAAGTAGTCTCATGTGTTCCTGTTCCGAATGCAGAACCCGGATCAAGATAAACGACTTCTGTTTTATCATCAGTCTCAACAGTTTCCCAGGAAGGACAGATAACGATACGGTCGGAAATACGGAAGGCCTTATAATCAGCTTTCCAGTTATTCTCCCAATCCTCATCCTTGACGTATTTATATCCGGTAAAGCCCTTACCTACATCAAGGAACTGTCCGATATCCGCAAGTCGCTCTTTGATGAGATTCATGGCATCTTCCGTCGGAACTGTCTTGGTTCCGATATTGGCATAGATCCTTCCGATGCCTTCCGGATTCTCATACTCTTCGCTCTTCGGTCCGAGTCTGATGCCCTCATCAAACTCAGCAAAGTAAGCGTTGATAGTTACATCCGTTCCGAGCGAATCAATATATCCGTCATCCGCATACGACAGCGAATCAGGATCTTCGATGATCCTCTTGATCTCATAAGGATCACAAACGGCAATACCGTCTGCTCCGATCTGAGCGAGCATCTCGCAGATAGCATCAGATGCATCCTCAGTGGTAACTATTGTTATCTCAACCCACTGCATAAATTATTTCCTTATCTGAAAATGTCTTTGACTTTCTTGAAAAAGCCGGATTTTTTAGCGTAGTTCCTCTCGGTCAAAGTTCCCTCGAAAGATCTTAAAAGCTTCTTTTGATCTTCACTGAGTCTTGTCGGTACTTCAACAATAAACTTACAGGTATGCTTACCTCTTGTTCCGTTACTGTTGATGTAAGGGATACCCTTGCCTCTGAATTCAACAGTATCTCCCGGTTGAGTGCCTTCCTTGATGTTGTACTTCATAGGACCATCGATCGTAGGAACTTCGATCTCTCCGCCAAGTGCAGCCTGAGCATATGAGATAGGAACCTCACAATATGTATCAGCACCGCTTCTAGAGAAGATATCGTGCTTAGCAACTTTGAATTCTATGTAAAGATCACCGTAAGGTCCTCCCTTTGTACCAGGCTCACCTTCGCCTCTTATCGGCATTCTGTTACCGGTATCGA
This sequence comes from Clostridiales bacterium, assembly GCA_017649645.1. Lineage (GTDB taxonomy): Bacteria > Bacillota > Clostridia > Saccharofermentanales > Saccharofermentanaceae > Saccharofermentans. The sequence goes on from JAGCGK010000124.1 coordinate 71,684, forward strand.
CACCTGCCGGTACCTTAATGTGAATACTCTTTCTGATCTTCGTTCTTCCTCTTCCGCGGCAATTGGTACAAGGAGTTCTTATAACTGTTCCTCTGCCCTGACATGCCGGACAGTCTTTTGTAACCATCGTCATACCGAAGAGTGTCTGAGTCTGCTGCTGGATCCTTCCGGAACCGCGACATGTAGGACATGTCTCAGGGGATGTTCCCGGCTGAGCTCCTGAGCCGTTACAGACATTACATACGTCTTCTTTATCAATTGTTATATCTTTCTCGACACCGAATGCAGCTTCCATAAATGAAATATTCATTCCGTATCTGAGATCGGCACCCTTCTGAGGACCGCTTCTTCTTCTCGAAGAACCTCCGAATCCTCCTCCGAAAATGGAGCTGAAGATATCGCTGAAGTCCATGTCTGCACCATAGAATCCGCCGGCTCCTCCACCGAATCCGTTTCCGTCGACACCTGCATGACCGAACTGATCATACTTACGTCTCTTATCAGCATCGGAAAGAACAGCATAAGCTTCGTTTGCTTCTTTGAACTTAGCTTCTGCTTCCTTATCACCCGGATTCAAGTCAGGATGGTACTTCTTGGCTACCTGACGGTAGGCTTTTTTAAGCTCGTCGTCTGTGGCGTTCTTATTAACGCCAAGGACCTCATAGTAGTCACGTTTTTGATCAGCCAAAGTTATTCCTCCAATTTACAAGCGAGAAGCCGACGCCTTTAAAGCGTCAGCTTCCGCCGTCAATTCTCTAAAGTTTTCGCGAATTAGAAATCGCCGCCTGCGCTCTTGAAACCGTCATCTCCGGCATCCTGAGCACCGCCCATGTCAGGACCTGCACCCTGTGCGCCATAGCCTGTGAAATCCTGTGGATTCGGCTGACCGCCGTTAGGGTTTGCCTGAGAATAGAGCTTCTCACTTACCTTGTAGAAAGCCTGTGTAACATTTTCTGTCTCAGCCTTCATTGCTGCAGAGTCATCTCTGGAGATAGCATCCTTGAGCTTCTCGAGAGCTTCCTTAACAGGAGCCTTGTCTTCCTCGGAAACCTTGTCACCGATATCGTTCAATGTCTTCTCTGTCTGGTAAACAGTTGACTCTGCCTGGTTCTTGATGTCGATCTTCTCTTTACGCTCTTTATCCTCAGCAGCGTGGAGCTCAGCTTCCTTGATAGCCTTGTTGATCTCCTCTTCGCTCATGTTGGAAGAAGCTGTGATAGTGATCTTCTGCTCACGGCCTGTGCCGAGATCCTTTGCGCTAACGTTAACGATACCGTTTGCATCGATATCAAATGTTACTTCGATCTGCGGTACTCCACGAGGAGCAGGTGCGATACCGTCAAGGATGAAGTTACCGAGTGTCTTATTGTAAGCAGCCATCTCACGCTCACCCTGGAGTACGTGTACGTCAACCTGTGTCTGGTTATCTGCTGCTGTAGAGAATACCTGACTCTTCTTTGTAGGGATCGTTGTATTTCTCTCGATCATCTTTGTGCATACACCACCCTGTGTCTCGATACCGAGTGAAAGAGGTGTAACGTCGAGAAGGAGCAAGCCCTTAACGTCACCTGTGAGGACTGCTGCCTGGATAGCTGCACCGATAGCAACACACTCATCAGGGTTGATGCCCTTGAACGGCTCTTTGCCGAAGAATGTCTTAACTGCGTCCTGAACTGCAGGGATTCTTGTGGAACCACCAACGAGGAGGATCTTATCGATATCGGATACGTTCAATCCGGAATCGCTCATTGCTCTTTGTACAGGCTCCATTGTTGCTTTTACGAGGTCACTTGTAAGCTCATCGAACTTAGCCTTTGTAAGTGTGATATCAAGGTGCTTAGGACCTGTTGCATCAGCTGTGATATAAGGAAGGTTGATGTTGGATGTAGCAACACCTGAAAGCTCGATCTTAGCCTTCTCAGCTGCCTCACGGAGACGCTGCATAGCCATCTTATCGCTTCTCAAATCAACGCCTTCAGACTGCTTGAATGTATCTACGAGATAATCAACGATCTTGTTATCGAAGTCATCACCACCGAGTCTGTTGTTACCTGCTGTAGCAAGAACCTCAAATACGCCGTCACCGATCTCGAGGATGGATACATCGAATGTACCGCCGCCCAAGTCGAATACGAGGATCTTCTGATCGGATTCCTTATCAAGACCATAAGCAAGGGATGCTGCTGTAGGCTCGTTGATGATTCTAAGAACCTCAAGACCTGCGATCTTACCTGCATCCTTTGTTGCCTGACGCTGTGAGTCTGTGAAGTAAGCAGGAACTGTGATAACTGCCTGAGTTACAGGCTGACCAAGATAAGCTTCTGCATCGCTCTTAAGCTTGGAAAGGATCATAGCGGATACTTCTTGTGGTGAATACTGCTTATCGTCGATGGTTACCTTATAGTTGGAACCCATCTCTCTTTTGATGGACTGAATAGTCTTATCAGGGTTTGTTACTGCCTGTCTTTTTGCTACCTGACCGATGAGTCTTTCACCTGTCTTTGTAAATGCAACTACAGAAGGTGTAGTTCTGTTGCCTTCCGGATTAGGGATTACGACTGTCTCGGAACCCTCCATTACTGCAACACATGAGTTTGTTGTACCTAAGTCAATACCGATTACTTTTGCCATGTTAAATCACTCCTTTTATTACTTCTTGTCGAGGATCTTGTCTACGATACCGTATTCCAAAGCTTCTTCAGCTGTCATCCAGTTATCGCGATCCGTATCTTTTTCGATCTGCTCAAGAGACTTCCCTGTTCTTTCAGCAAGGATCGTATTCAAACGCTTCTTTGTGTGCTCGATGTGCTTAGCTGCGATCAAGATCTCTGTTGCCTGACCCTGAGCTCCGCCCAAAGGCTGGTGGATCATAACTTCCGCATTAGGAAGGATGCAACGCTTGCCCTTTGCTCCTGCTGCGAGAAGGAAGGAACCCATTGATGCTGCCATACCCATGCAGATCGTCTGAACGTCAGGCTTGATGTGCTGCATTGTATCGTAGATCATGAGACCGTCAGTAACGGATCCTCCCGGGCTGTTGATATAGAACTGAATGTCTTTATCAGGATCCTCTGCTTCAAGGAAGAGAAGCTGAGCTGTGATAAGACTTGCTGTTACGTGATTAACTTCCTCTGACAGGATTACGATCCTCTCCTTAAGAAGACGGGAGTAGATATCGTATGCTCTCTCACCACGGTTAGTGGATTCGATTACTGTAGGGACCAGACTGGATTTGATAATGTCCATATGTTTTTTCCTCCGTTAGTTGGCTACTTGTACGACCGCGTGCCTTATTACTCTTTCTTTGTATATATATCCCTTCTGGAAGACCTGTGCGATCTCCTGCTCTCCCAGTGAATCATCCTCTACATGCATTACTGCCGAGTGGAAGTTAGGATCAAATGCCATTCCCCTTTCAGCGGGGATCTCTTCGATACCGAGCTTGGCGATTATGTCGCTTGCGCCTTTGGCGATTCCCTCGATACCTGTTCTTATCTGTTCGTAGTTATTCTCGTTGATGTCCTTGGATGCTTCCAAAGCTCTGTCGATGTTATCTACTACTCCGAGCCAGCTCTCAGATACTGCAGCTACCGCATCAGCGTATAACTGTTCTTTCTCCTTTGCTGTTCTTTTTCGAAAATTATCGTACTCTGCATAAAGCATCATGTACTTCTTCTCGAGCTCTGCGGCCTTGTCTTCGGACTCCTCGGCCTCTTCTTCGACTTCGGCCTCGTTTACTTCTTCAGCCTCATCTCCGAAAATGATCGTCTCATCCTCGGGTGCCTGCTCTATAGGCTCTTTTTCTTCGTTGTCTTTTGCCATTGCCCTTCTCCTATTATCCGTTTATTTTTTTGATCTCATCGTTAAGGGTTTTTCTGACGAAATTGATCTGTGATATTACCTTTGAGTATTCCATTCTCTTAGGACCGATGATTCCGATGTTACCTGAGATCTTGTCTCCGACCTTGTAAGTCGTTGTGATAAAGCTGCAATCCTCAAGTCCTTCGAGTGCTATCTCCTGACCGATCCTGATCATATAGGAATCGTCGCCTTCTGTGATCTCTTCTGTTCCGAGTTCGTTTACGTAGCCTGCTACCATGCCGTCATCGGAAAGCGTATCGAGAAGTCCTTTTGCTCTTCCTACATCATTAAACTCAGGGATCGATAATATCCTGTTCTTACCTTCGAGATAAACGTCGAGCTTATCTGCCTGCTTGATAGCCGTATATGCTTCGTACAATACCTGATTAAGGAATGAATCAGGGATCGAAGTATTCTTAACAGAAGATGCTACCGTGATAAGAGTTATCTCATCCAAAGGCATTCCGCTTAACTGCTTTTCAACTGCTCTGGAGATCTCATTGACCTGAACATCAGTAAGGAAATTAGGGATCCTGACGAGCTTATCCTTAACAACGCCTGCAGAAAGAACTACAACGACCAAAGCCTTACCGGGTTCGATCATCAAAAGCTTAAGCTGAGTAAGATAGCTCTTCTTCAAAACAGGAGTCATTGCCAAAGATACATAACCTGTCTTAGCAGAAAGCGTGTTGGTAGCATTCTTAAGAAGATCCGTTACTTCTCCGACACCTGTAGCGATCCTGGATTCGATATCCTTCTTTTCAGCGGTCGAGATCGTATCAATGTGCATAAGAGAATCTACATATTCTCTGTAACCTTTGTCTGAAGGAATACGTCCTGCGGATGTATGAGGCTTCTCGATGTAACCGAGCTTTTCAAGATCAGCCATCTCGTTTCTCAAAGTTGCCGAACTTAATGTGAAGTTATGTCTGTCGATCAAAGCCTTGGAACCGACAGGCTCGCAAGTAGTAACATAATCATCTACTATAGCCTGAAGAATAACTTTCTTTCTGTCATCCAGTGCCATATCCATAACTCCTTTCGTAAGTTCGTTTTTGTGTTAGCACTCAAATCACCCGAGTGCCAACATCAACAATATAGCACTAAGGTCAAAAAAGGTCAAGGAATTTTTGGCACTCGCCTTTTTCGAGTGCTAATCTCGAAAAAGCCTGTGTTGCAAAGGTTTTCAGGTAATTTCAAGAAAATGCAACACCGAGTGATAACAGTATAAACTGGGGCAAAACAGGTGTTTTGTCAAAAATACCGCCTGAGAAAACGGTGCACAAAAAAACCGACAGTATCATATTTTACTGTCGGTCTGTTGTCTTATTTTCGAAAAAGAGATCAGAAGTTGTCGATGTCTACGAATTCAACGACCATATTCTTACGCTCATTTTCCATAGCCTCTTTGGCCTGTTTGGTATAACTTGCTACTCCGGAAGTAAAAACTCCGATGATCGCAACAACATAGTAAAAAACGATCAAAAGCGAGAAAATAAGTCCGATGATAGAAAAGACCTTACCAGCTGTAACCTTTCCTCCTGTCGTACCGTGCTTTTTGGCTGAACTTGCCTTCTTAAGTCCGATAGCGGCAAATATGATGCCGAATATACAGGTCCACGAGAAGAAAAAGCTCAAAAGACCAAATGTCAGCGCCTTTCTCGCACAGGAACTTCCTGCTCTAATCTCGTCATTATCACGATAATCCACGTTAGACTGATTTCCGTAATTCATCGGCTGTGTGTAAGCCGGCTGAACATACTGCTGCTGTACAGGCTGCTGAACAGGCTGCTGAGGTGCTGCTACACCCAAAGCGCTTCCACAGTTGGAACAAAAACCTGTACCATCCGGATTACTCGCACCGCAATTATTACAAAACATAACCATTCCCCCCTAATAGTTGATATAGATTAAGTATAAATCAACAACAACAAATGTCAAAGAAACAAAACAACTTTCAAAAAACTACATTAAACCTGAGTACTCAGATCATGATTTCTTGTTCATTACGATGACAACATCGGAATTGATCGAGAGCTGATCCATTCCGTTAATATATTTGGTCGTACCTGAGTTCACAGTCTTTCTGCTCGAATTAGACTGCACCATCTTCGAAAGTTTAGGACAATCACCGATATCCAATGAACTGAGGTCATTGCCCTCCAGTGCTACATAGCAAAGCTCATCACAACCACTAAGTTCAACATTGGTCAATTTATTGTTTGAACAAATAAGAAAACCCAAAGAGGAGCCTGACGGAAGGACCAACTCCTCAAGAGAAATATTCTTACAGATCAGTTTTACTATTTTGGGATTTTTGCTCAGGTTCAGTTTTCTTACATAACAACCTTCTGAAATAACCAGGTTATTAAGATTTGGAACATTAGCGAACTTTAATTCATCTATTGTGCATTTTCTGATCTCAATAGCCTTCAGACTGGTAAGGCATTCCAAACCGGTGAAATCCTTAACATCATTAAGTATCAAATGATCAATTGAAGCTATTTCCGATTCGTCCAGCTTACCGTCATTATCCCAATACTTATCATATGAAAGTAAACTTTTCCTAAGTCCCTCATCAGGAAAATTCTTTTCATTAATAGCGATCTTTTTGCCGCCCAGACCACAACCGGAAACTGCCGACAAAGCGAAAGCAAGCAAAAGAGAGGTGATTAAAACTTTGGATCTAAAAAAGTTATGCATTGGTGTATCCTTTCATAATTAACTGCCGGGATCCATAGCTGATCCCCCAAAAACCACATCAAAATATAATGATCTTGATCAAACCCTATAAGGATTTATCACCAAACACGTTCTTCGTCAAGGTCAAAAACCAATTTTTTGCATTTTCATTTGCACATTAGACTTAACCTCGGGATTTTCCAAAGACTGTTTTCTGACAGATCAAAAAGAAAAACACTGCACGATTATCTCGACATCAGATTCAATCGACAGACAGCAATCGACAAAATCAGAGAAAACAACACACTCCGTTTTCCTCATAATCACTGACTAATTCATCCATCTGGTCCTCATTTCCGATACATCCTGCTAATACAGAGTATTGTTCATAAGACAAACTGTCAAAACTGATTCCGCTTAATCCCGTACGTTCACAATAATTTTCAAAAGCAGACCTCATCTTTGATTCAAATTGTTCATATGAGTTCTCATCGGCATTTCCTCCTTCTTGCAATAACGCTACAAGGTCTTGATCGGTCATCGATCCAAGATCGTCACTGTCAATCCCGTAATAATCAAAGATAAATACCCAATATGATGTTGTTAATGCTGTCTGCTGATCAGTTGTATAGCTATAAGCAGATACAACTTTTTTCGACTCCCCGTCATACGTATTAAAGGTGATGACACCGGCATGAACATCGTAATAACGATCCAGAAACAGAATATAATTATAATTCTGTTTTCCCGCCTGATAATCATTCAAGATAGAATAAGCGTTAATGCAAGAATCTACGTAAAAAAATATATCGAGAGCATTTAAGATATACCCGAGAAAAGGAAAAAGTTTACCGGTCTTTTCTATCAGCATTTTGATCTTAGGTATACTCTCCAATATACTTACTATATTCAGACCAGTTCCGGCTACTAACGAACCGGTCTCGTACGAGATTAATTCGGGTTCATAATCAGTTAAAAGCTCTACATCATAATCAGAAAACTGAGTAGCTAGATCAAACATCAGAGGTTCTACCTGAAAAGATTCAAACATCCGCACTGAACCGTCTCCTCCGTAGAGGTGAACTTGCTGAGCAGGATCTTCCGCTTCTACTCCAAAACTTACCTGAACAGTTCCTGAATCATCAATATTATACTCAACATGCGGAAACGGTCTCGGATATTGATAATCAATATTAATATCAGGATCCAGACCGACCATGTCCTCTTGGGAAAACAAGTATGGAACCGCTATCTGACCACTCGTTAGTACTCCCATCGTGTCTAAATAAGCTGTTACTTTTGTCAATCCGCTTGCACTACCCTCATATTGACTCCAATCAGAATACTGCTCATTATATATATGCATACAAATATCATACATACGTTCATTAATCATCAATAGTGAAGGTGATGGTTCATAAACATAGAAGACTTCCGCATAATATACGTCATCTATATACATCGCCGTAGGTGATATATTAATTTCGTACGTCTGTTCCATTCCTAACTGAAGATTAAGATTTAACAATCCTTCGATCTGCTCCTCAGAAGTGTTGTCGTCACTTATATAATCAACACAAAAATCAGCATACGCATCTGCATAAGCCTCATTTGCCTCAGGGTCACTTTTCAACTTGTTAAACACGCCCTCAACAGTACCTCTATCGACATTACCATCGTCATCAGTAAAGTAGTCTGTTAAAAACTCTTTGTTATTGGAGTCTGCTATCTCCATCGGAGCAAAACTGTCATCGATCCTTTCTTTATCTATCAATGTTGAATTTGTTCTGCATGCACTGTCAAGTTCATCACTGATGTTATACAGTGATGTTATAAAGGCTTCCATTACCTCATTGGCATTTGCCGTCAAGGTATTGATCTCATCACCTGTTGATTGAACATTGTCGTAAAAATCCGAAACCTTGGAAATAACTGTATTTATAGGATCTTCAATCGAATCAATATGTGTCTTCGCCAGATTGGCAGAATCCAAACATTCCTGCTTACATTCTTCAATAGATACATTATTATTGGGAACAGATACACCGTTAATACCGGAAGTCAGATCAACTTCTGTTTCCTGTTTTATTGTTTCCAAAGCAGTGATGAGTCCATCACGATACTCTTGCGTATAATACCTTATATCATTACTGTGTACTGTTGGCATACCCCTAGCCTCCGATTATTGCGTCTTCTGCTTCTTCATAATTGTCACATATCAGATCCAGGTAATCTGCCGTTGACTTATATAAGTTCCTTAAAGCATAAAACATCCGATCGTATGTCAAAAAAGAATCATTGATATTATCTACGGTCTGGGAGCCAAATACCGATAAAGAAGTCGTAAAATCTTCCGATGTGATATTATCTTTTTCTTCCCTAAAATATGTAGCCGCTTCTCTCAGTTTTGTAAAATCATATTTTTTTGTATCATCCATTTATATTCCCTCGAAACTCATTTTGTCTTCTTTATCTATTATGTCGTTTTCGATCTTCAGTAATAACAGATCCATTTCAGCGTCCATACTCGAGATCTGTTCTTTGACTGTGATCATATTATCTCTCAAAGCTTGCAGAACTTTATATTCACCTGTATTACAACTTAAGGCTTGATCCATCAGTTCAGCCAATTTGGATATGTAATTATCTATATACTGCTCAAGGATCACTCCTCTTCCGGTAGAAAAAAACGGGTATTCCTGTACCTCTCTGATGTGAAGATAAGTAAAGTTTTCCATATCATTCCTCCTTAGACATATTCCCTGGCAGCGGTACAACTATCAATTGCAGAATTATAGTCATCGATCCTGCTTTGTTTATCTGTGTTTAACCATTCTGATAGATATGACGAGATGGTAGTAGCAATAGGTGTTTCATGTGTATATGGTTCTAATGCATTTACAACCGCCTGAGAAATCGATGAAGCGGTTTCCGTATATGTATCTCTACTGGATGTGGTTTTATCAATAAGTTCTGTAAACGCATCGTAATTCTGTTCTCGAACATAGTCCACATCCGAATACGGATTTTCATCTGATCCAACCGGTTGAGGGGCATAAGACACAGTTACTGGTTGAGGTCTGTTATATGTTTGGGGCACTTTGGAAACGGGAGCACTCGGGGTTTTGGGAGCATACAAATTCTTATAATATTCGGTATAATCCATAAAAAGTCTCCTATCGAATTATGATTAGTGACATTTTATCAACCATTTCATTAAAGCACTAGTATTCGACTGTACAGATTTTATGCGCTTCTATGAAACACTTTTAACAAAATATGTCCCCTTCGATCACGAAAGTTCAAATAAACTCCTCAAAAGCCAGATTTGCAAAGTCCAAGCCCTTCTTAGTCAGTCTAAAACCTTCATCATCAGAAATGATGAGTCCCTGAGAAGTAAGCTTATCTGTTTCTTTTTTGTATTCCTCGAAAATGTTTCCCCCGAATCTGTCGCTATATTCCTTTTTATCAGGGCCTTGGGAAGTCCTTAACATAAGCATGACATATTCCCTTGCTTTCTCGTCATGAGAGAGTACTTCATCTTCAGTTACTTTCAAAGGATCAGCAATATACCCGTCAACGCTTCTTTCGTGTGTGAACCTTATTCCGTTAAGATAGCCTGAAGCCGCAGGTCCGAATGCGTAATACTCCATTCCCTTCCAGTAACTCATATTATGAACGGATGTCTTTCCGCAGTTTGATATCTCATACGGTTCAAGACCTCTGCTCTTAAGATAATCACGAAGCGAATGATACATATCGCGTTCGAGATCAGGATCAACAAAATCTTCGATGTTCTTATAGCGCTCATAAAAAGGTGTCCCCTCTTCAATGATTAGGGAATACATGCTCACGTGCGAGACACCCATATCAACAAGCGTCTTTGCATCGTCAAGGATCTCTTCTTTGGTCTGACCCGGAATACCGATCATGAGGTCGCAGGATATATTTGTAAACCCTGCTTCTTTTGCTTCTTTTATAGTTTCTATTGCACGGCTTTTATCATGAAGTCTTCCGAGCGTTTTAAGAGTATTGTCGTGAAGAGACTGAATACCTATAGAAACACGACTAAAGCCTGCGATCTTATAAGCTTCAAATTTCTCTTTTGTAACGGAAGCAGGATTGCATTCGATGGTTATCTCGGCATCCGGTCTTATAGCGAAGCGTTCCTTTATCAAAGACAAGGTTTCACATATATGTTTAGCATCAGGAACTGACGGAGTACCGCCTCCGAAATAGACCGTATCTGTTGGATCGGGATTAACATCCTCTATTATTATCGTGCTTAAGATCTCTTTTCTAAGAGCATCGAAAAAGGAGTTTATCTTATCTGGTGCGGCTATAGAATAGAAGTCGCAGTACGAACATTTTCGAGCACAAAAAGGAATGTGGACATAGATGTGCCGTGCCATCAGAATGTCCTCGTGTGGACCTTAGGTCTCTTGACAGGTTCCTTGTCGAGTTTGACGGAATAGATAAAGGTCTTCCTGAAGCTCTTGAAGCTCGGCGAGATATTATTTTCAGGGAGCATGTATCTGGAAACGGCCTTGCTCCATCTTGCCTTGTACTCACCGATGGCAGGATAACCGATGTCGATTATGCGCTCGTAGGTGTCAGGACAGACGACTTTGCAAAGAGCTTCCCAGGTACCGCAGACGCTGTCCTGTTTATACTCGTCGAGAGCTTTCTTGTCGTAGTAAGGATATGCTTTCTCGATAGCCTGGTGATCGCCAAGGATCCAGGACTCGACTTCCTCAACGCAAAGACCGATGACGGACTTGATGTCGGGAGCAAATTTCCTGCAAACGAGACCCAGCTGCTTTTTAAGTTCTTCAGGATCATGATCGTCGGAATCCATTACCACGATCAAGACCGAATCGGTACCTTTAAGAGCTGCATTATAAGCGCGGCACTTGGCAGGAAGAAGTTCGAGCAGCGCAGAAGCGAACTTATGAGGCCTTTCCGACCAGTCCATAGGAAGAGATCCGCAGCCTCTGTGAGGACGGACATAAAGGTCGGCATCGATACCTTCTGCAAGACATATCTGTCTTACAAGTTTCTCGATCACAACAGATCCTGATTTATCTTCTGTAAGTATCTCTATTCTCATTAAGTCTTATTCCTGTTCACTCTCGTCTTCCGAGATATCTTCTTCATCAAGATGACCACCGTACCAGATGGCACCCATGCCTATTCCCTGCTTGAACATCGCATCGACCACAGGATCTGATGCGGCGCAAACGATCTCAACGTCGCCCACATCCTGATTGAAGCTTCTTCTGAATACCCAGATCTCCTTCGGAGCCATGGTCTCGATGATATACGGGTTATGCGTTGTAAAGATCACCTGGTTATAAGGATGGGATATGGTGAAATCACGAAGTTCTTCTGCAAGAACATCGACCATATCATGATAAAGATCCTTATCAGGTGTCTCGATAAAGATGGTCGTATGAGGATCGCTGTCTCTTAATAAGAGCAGATAAAGGAACAGCTTATCAGGACTATCCTCGAGAGAAGCAGGAAGCCTCGGCTTATGCTTCATCAACGGGATCCTGTCGTTGATCTCGTTAACGACCATATGATATCTCTTCTCGTTCTCTGTCCTCATATAGGTAAGAACGTTATGAACGTTGGAACCGGTACTGTTAAGGTGTCTGTGACCTCCGGGAGCATTACCGGCATCAAAATAATCAGATCTCGAATCACTGGAGAAACTGCAGAAGAACCATCTGGATATCTCCCTGTAAAGAGCATGGATATGAGTAAAAGATCTGATGCCTCCGTAAAGCTTGACTGCACATGTGTGAGGATCAGCGATGGATGTCTCGTCGTACTCCGGGATGCCTTCTCTCATCTTCGTCATTATCTTGCCTTCGCCGTTTCTAAGATCGAGAAGATCCACTACGGTAAACTGATCTCTCTTACAGCAGAGCATCGCTTTCTCGGAAGCGATATAAGGGCTTCCGTGAACGTTCGTATCGATCTCGACATCATACTCGACAAAGCATGTCTTAAGATCAGGCTCAGGTTTGATATTGAAATAAAGCTGGAAGATTACCGGCTTATCTTTATCTATCACCATATTCGAAAAGCCCGGACGGTCATCGCTCGTGGATGCTGATGCAACATCTTTTAAGACCATCGCCTTAAAAAACTTAAGTGCATCGATATAACTCGTTTTACCGGTCCTGTTACGGCCGATAAAAGCATTGAGATTAAGAAGAGGCGTGCCGCTTGGTTTATTGCCGACTCCGGCATTTACATAGTCTTCCATGAGAAGACCGCATTTATCATCATCGAAAATATCGAAGTTCTTTACTCTGACACCGATCAGCATAAGAAGACCTCCTTAGAACATTTGAGTATATTATATCACTCAAGTGTCTCAAGATAATCAGCTATACCGTCTTCATCATTGGAACCTATTACTATATCAGCGATCCTCTTAACTTCATCGATGGAATTACCCATGGCAACTCCGATACCCGTCATCTTGAGCATTCCGATATCGGCAAAGTCATCGCCGAAAGAGATGATATCGTTTAATGTTATTCGAAGGCTGTCGCATACGATCTTTATGGCGTCTTCTTTGGTGACACCCTTCCTCGTATATTTATACCAGTATCCGTCCGAAAATCTTATCGCATCACAGTCAGGTAATCTCAACTTCAGTTCATCTGCTTTTTTATCATCAAAGATCTCAACGCACATCTTAAGAGCTTCTTCGGAAAAGGAACTGAAATCAGTCCATATGCTTCCGCCCCAGCTCTTGTCCACTTCCTTAGGATCGATCTTATAATTCCAGTAATGATCGGTCAAAGTGTCGATGGTTATCTCCACATCTTCTCCGCATACTTCACGGGCGGTCCTTATAAGTTCGGAAGTACGCGTGGCGGAAAACACTGCTTTACTTATGTACTCGTCGTTTTTCTTTACAAGAGCGCCGCCGCTGCTAATAAGGATATCGGGTTTAAGCTGACCTAAGATCTCCAGGCAATTTTGTTCACTTCGTGATGTTGATACGCCGATGAGATACCCTTTTTCTCTGGAGTTTTCGACCTGCTCCATTGTCCTTTTGGAGATGGTCTTTTCGCTTGTCAAAAGTGTACCGTCAAGATCAAATAACAGAAGTTTTTTAATCGCCATTTTCTTACCATCCTTTTGAATTTTTAATGCATATTATAGCACTTGTTTTCGAAAAAGATCACTATACAGAAAGGCTGCCTTCACAGACAGCCTTTCTGCAGTATTGGAGTAATATATATCAGCCGACACCGCCGGATGCTTCAGCAAAAACCTTTACGATATTGGTGTTCTGATCGTATGTGATCTCATAGTCAGTCTTGAAAGAATCTTCCGTGCCGGAAGTCCATGTGTAGACCTTGTTACCGTCAGAGTCTGTGCTCATGGAAAATAAACTGTCAGCATCTTCCTGAACATCCTTGTCGATAAGCAGGACATCATTACGAACTACACCATCCATATAAGTATGAAGATCTTCTTCGCTCATCTTAAATATCAGGAGATTCCAATAAGAATCCTGATCGCCGCCATAGCAGAAGAAACCGTTGATATCCTTGTTCTGAGGCTTAAGATTTTCCATGAGGTTGTAGAAGAATCCTTCATCAAAATCTTCCATCAGATAGAGCTCCTTAGATAGATCGATGAGCTCATATCCGCTGTAGTATGAAGCGAGCTCCTTAAGGTCAGGATCGGATATGTCGCTTGGCATGATAACCGAATCTAAGCTTCTTTGGTCAAACTCTTCGATCATCTTCACGAAATCCTCATCGACCTCGACTTCTGTCTCATCTGTTATATATGTTGTCTCAAACTCTTCGGTCAAAGCAGTAGTAGAAGCTGAAGTCTCCTTTTGCTCGACCTCTGTCTCAACAACAGGTTTCTTCTCGTCTGCGAACAACTTGTCGCGGTTCAGATATGTGAATACCGCACCGATAGCTGCCACCAGCAAAACTCCTGTAATGATCGCATTTCTGGCGTTCGATCTTCCCTTAGAATTACTTGTACTTTTCATAAACTTTCCTCTTTCATATATATAGATTTTGTAATAGCCCTGTTCCCGATCAGCCTACTCCGCCGCCTGTTGTCTCGAATACACTCGCGATCTGTGTTTCAGGATCGTAGATGATCTCATAATCCATAAATACGGCTCTGTCCGAATCATTTATCTTGAGCTCAGGTTCATCACCTGTAAGAGATGCCGTATAGATAAGGTTACCATCCTCATCCGTTGACTCAGTGAAGATATTATCTGCTTCCTCAGGTGTCAGATCGAACGGCTGAGTCCTCATGATATATCTGGATTCATCAAAGAGATATTTGTCGAGACCTTCCTTCGAGATCTTCATGACCAGAACAGACTCTGCATGACCGTAGGCATAATCTCCTACCCAGTAATAGACTGTAAATCCTTCTTCTACATCGTCATAGTAAGAGAAGTTATTAAGCTCGTCTCCGCTGTTTTGCTGATACTCGATATTCTTCTTAAGATCGTTTATCGTGCAGCCCTGCTCCTCATAGTATTTCGCCAAATTCTTAATGTTCTCGTCAGAATAATTATCCGAGGAAGAATCGATATACTCGAGCCATTCGTCTTCTTCCTGGTCCTGTGAAGCTACTATCTCGAGGATCTCTGATGCTTCAGGAACATCCGTAGGGATCATTCGGTTTTCTCTATTCTCCTGAACTTCTTCCCTCATATCGATTGCTTCTGTCGGAACATCTCTGTGAAACAGATCCTTTATAGTTGCAAGGATAGTATCTCTGGTTGTCGGGATCACAAAAAGACCCGTCAGTGTAACTGCGACTGCTGCAGCTGCGATCCCTGCTTTGGCTCTTCCTGATATCCTTGTTACCTTGGCAGGCTTTCTGGTTGCTGCCAGTTCGCTTTCCAAAATCGATCTTATATTTGCTTTTCTTGCTTCGTCCATATGAATCTTATCAAATGCTCTGTTATATTCATCCTGCATAGCTTGTACCTCCTTTAAAGTGATTTCTCAAACATTCCTTTGCTCTCGTAAGTCTCATCGAGACAGCTGACGGAGCAATGTCCAGGATATCCGCTATCTCCTTTAGGGAGTAGCCTTCGTAGTAATGAAGATGAACTGCGATCCTCAGTTTTTCCGGAAGTTCCGATACAGCCGCAAACATCTCAGTATCCTCTTCATCGATCTTCTCGTTGGAGCTCACTTCGACCGCATCGTCGAAAGGGGCACTATATACCACACGTCCTGATCTTAGGACATCCTTACACGCGTTTGCCGTCATCGTAAGGAGATATGTTTTCTCTTTTCCTTTTGTGATCTTAATGTCAGATCGAATAAGCTTTACGAAAACATCCTGAACCACATCTTCTGCTTCAGGCCGCGATCCGAGATACGAGTATGCCAGTCTGAATGCATCATCGGCATACATATCGAACAGTCGCAATACATCTTCGTTTTCCATTTGATTTCTTACCTTCCTTTTCTCTCATTTTTGAGATCTCAACTATAAGACGAACAAGAGATATCGTTTTCACACTTTTTTTCGAAAAAAATAAGTAAAAGTTTTCCAAGCCATAAAAAAACTGTCCCGTTTCAAAAACGAGACAGCAGTTATTTAATTAGTTTATTATCAATCCTTATTGATCGCTACTTCGATCTCTGCGAGGTTAGTCTGAACCTTGCTGATGTTCTCGGAAAGAACATTATTAACATCTGTAAGGAGCTGCTTAACATAAACGTGTGCGCTCTTACGGAGTTCCTCGCTCTGCTGGTTAGCTTCTGCGATGATCTCTGCTGCTTTCTGCTGAGCACCCTTTGTGATCTCGTGCTCGTTAACACGCATAGCGTACATACGGTCTGCGTCGTTAAGGACCTTCTTACTCTTCTCTCTTGCAGTACCGATGATATCCTGTGCTCTCTTAACAATGTCGTTAGACTGGCTGACTGCCATCGGGAGTCTGTGCTTAAGCTCCTCCAAAGAAGCTATCATTTCCTGTCTGTCAACGGAGCATTTATCTGTAAACGGAACACCGTTCGCATCGCGGAGCATATCGATCAGAGTATCAATGTGTCTGATCGCATCATATCTCTCACTGGAACCGTGAGACTGCTGTGCAAGTCTTGGATCGTTACCTTCCATAGTTTACGACCTACCTTTCTTAAGCTCTTTTGTTACAAAATCAACTATTTGCGCAGGTACCATCTTAGAGATGTCACCTCCATAATAACAAACTTCCTTAACGATTGTCGAACTTGTCATCGACAAATTCTCTCTGCAAGGCAGAAGCAGAACTTCGTAATCGGCATACAAGAGCCTGTTGGCCATAGCCATCTCGGCTTCGTATCTGAAATCGGACTCAGAACGGATGCCTCTTACAACCGCTGAACATCCGAGTTCCTTGAACAGATCCACAAGAAGTCCTCCTGATGAGACGACTTCTATATTCTTATACTCCTTGAGTGATTCTCTGGCCATATTTACTCTGTCTTCAGTCGAAAAAGCAGGGTGCTTTGCGCTGTTATCCATAACAGCAACAACGAGCTTATCACAAAGCTTCGACGCCCTCTTGGCAATGTCGCAGTGACCCATTGTAAACGGATCAAAGCTTCCAGGGAATAACAATATACTCAAGTATGTATCTCCTCAGCAATCAATTCTTACTAAAGAATGTTACCACGCATAGCCCGTAACTACAAGAACGAGAGAATTTCATATTTATTACATCTGTGTTGAAAGGCTCTTCAGCCGAATGCTCAACGATCATAAGGCCGTCTTCCGTAAGCATATCGTACTTTGTAAGAAGATCTGCGACCTTGACCGCCTCATCAAAAGCTATCTTATAAGGAGGATCCAGATACACGATATCGAACTTCTCATCCTTAAGAGCCTCCAAAGCCGCCACAGCGCTTCTTTTCATAACTCTTACAGACGGGTCATCTCTTCCTATCCTGACCTTTTCCAGGTTCTTCGATATAACTGAGATCGCAGGCGTTCCCTTATCGACCAGGACTACCTTTTCCGCGCCCCTGCTGAGAGCTTCGATACCCATTTGTCCGGTACCTGAGAACAAGTCAAGAAAATTACAGCCTGCTATCCTTCCCTGGATACTCGAGAAGATAGCCTCCTTAACCTTATCGGTCGTAGGTCTCGTGGCATCGCCTTTTGGCGCCGCCAGGATCGCGCCTCTGTATTTTCCCGTTACTACTCTCGGCATTATTAATCTCCTTATGCCCTGAAAATTTCCAGATTAGGATAACGCAACCAAAGCTGTCTTTCAATTGCATTTCTGATACGTCTGGCTTCATCATCATCCGCAGCCATCAATTCCTGCATCACTTCTCTTATCTCAACAGACTTTTCCGTATCATCGAAAATGTTTACTACCTTGAAGCTTGGAAGACCATGCTGTCTTGTACCGAAAAAGTCACCCGGACCTCTTAACGCCAGATCTTTTTCCGCCAGTTCGAAACCGTCGTTACTCTGGCACATCATCTGAAGTCTCGACATCGCAAGTTCACTTTTTGAAGATGACTGCAGGATGCAGTAAGACTGTTTGTCTCCTCTTCCTACTCGGCCTCGAAGCTGATGCAAAGTCGAAAGTCCGAATCTGTCCGCATCCATGATGACCATAGTGGTCGCATTAGGATTATTAACACCTACCTCGACAACAGTTGTCGAGATAAGGATATCTGTTTCTTTATTACTGAATTTATCCATGACCTTCGTTTTCTGTGCATCAGTCATGGAACCTATGAGGATATCAGATGTAAGACCTTTCAAGACAGGCGAACTTTGAACTTCGGAATGAAGTCCCTTTACACTTGAAGTCTCGATCTTCTCTTCACCGATCTCGAAGATATTCTCGTATCTCTCGATCTCGCCTTCGTCATCATTATCATCGATCCTCGGTGCAACGATATAAGCCTGCTCACCTTTTTGTGCGAGCTTAGCGATGTGCTTATATATTCCGTTCTTATCAGCAAAGCATGCGGTCTTTATCTCTTTTCTTCCCGCAGGTTTTTGCTTGATGATACTGATATCCATATCACCATAGATGACCATCGCGAGTGTTCTAGGAATAGGCGTCGCACTCATGACAAGACTATGTACTGAATCTATGTCACTGTTGATAAATGATAATCCGAGTTTCTCGTTTCTTTGTTCAACTCCGAACCTTTGCTGTTCGTCAGTTACAAACAAAGCAAGATTACGGAACTTAACATCTTTTTGGATAAGAGCATGTGTTCCGATTATTATCTTTGCTTCTCCTGAAGAAACGAGTTCCAAAGCTTTCTTTTTCTCGGCTGCTTTCATACCGCCGTGAAGATAGACTATCTTAATATCGGTATCCTTAAACATACCCATAACGGTATCGTAATGCTGCTTTGCAAGAACACCTGTCGGAGCAAGAAGTGCAGCCTGTCTTCCTGTTGCTGCAACAGCCGCCATGGAAACTGCCGCAACGGCTGTCTTACCTGAACCTACGTCACCTTGAATGAGTCTGTTCATCGGTGTATCTTTTGCTATATCCGTGAAGATATCGTTAAGTGCTTTTTTCTGATCATCGGTAAGCTTAAAAGGCAATGAATCAACGATACCTTTTACGGTCTTTTGAGCCTTATCGTTTTTTACGATCTTGAATGCTTTTCCCGAATCTTCTTTTCCCGAAAATGACTTATGCATTCCATACTCATAGACTGCCAATTCTTCATAGGCAAGTCTTGTTCTTCCGATCGAGACCTGAGACATGGTAACAGGCTTATGTACAAATCTATATGCTTCTTTCGAAGAACATAATGACTTGTCTTTTATAAGCTTTGCAGGAAGAACATTATCGAAGTATTTCTCATAATCGCGAAGTGCAAATCCGATCCATGCTTCGATCTGTTTACTGGATATTCCTGAAGTCTGTCTATAGACTGGACGTATCTGACCTTCACCCATCTTATCCGCTCTTATCCTCTGAGGATTGATGAGCATAAATCCGCCTCTGAAGACTGTGACGACTCCTCTAAAATAATACTCGTCTCCTATCTTCATTTCGGTTGCTACAAATCTTCCGTGGAAGAAAGTAAGCGAAATCGTTCCGTAGTCATCACTGACCACTACGACACACTTTTGAAGTTTGTCATAACGGCTTATCGGAGATACATTTTTGACGGTTGCCTTGAATGTTATAAGTTCACCTTCATTAAGACCGTACAAAGGTTTTAAGTCTGACCAATCCTCGTATTTTCGAGGAAAGAAATTCAGAAGATCGAAGACAGAAAATACTCCTATCTTGTTGAGTTTTTTCTCGGCGGCCTCACCTATTCCATAGACCTTTGATATCGGATTAGACAAAGGACCATTGCTCATTTTTTCTTACCTTTACAAACATCCGATAAAGGACATATCTCACACTTCGGAGAACGTGCATCACAGATGTTTCTTCCGAACGTGACAAACAGGTGTCCCATCCTTATCCACATGGAAGGATCAGACACTTTACAAACATCTTTTTCAACAGTTGCCGGATCATCACTTTTGGTAAGTCCGAGCCTTTTGGCAACACGCTTAAAATGCGTATCTACGACCAGTGCGGGAATGCCGTAAAGTTCTCCTAGAAGAAGGTTACCGATCTTTCTTCCGATACCCGGACATGATACAAGTTCATCTATATCCTGAGGAATGGTCCTATTCCATTTCTCGTTATAGATCACTGTTGTCTTGATTATATTTTTAGCCTTGGCTTTATAAAGACCACACGGCTTTATTATCTCTGATAATCTTTCTTCACCGAGCTTTAATATCGCATCGGAAGAATCAACAACTTTCTTAAGATCGATCACGGTCTTATTGACTCTGACATCAGTACACTGCGCAGAGAGGATTGCTCTAACAAGAAAGAAATAAGGATCGTCAAGATCAAGTGAACAAGACGCATCCGGATAAAGTTTATTTAGTTCGTCATATGCCCTGACGGCAAGCTCGTTCTTTCGCATCATACAATGTCCCATTTATCATCAGGAGCCATAGGAAATGCAAAGATAAACTTAGCTCCGCCAAGTTCCTTACCTTCATCAACATAGATGGTCTGTCCGTGTCCTGCGAGGATCTGTTTACAGATATAAAGACCTAAGCCGAATCCTTCTCTTGTTCTGGAGGAATCAACTTTGTAGAAACTCTCGAAGATCCTGTTACGCTTTTCAGCAGGGATACCAATACCTGAATCTTCAACACTTATCTCGACTCTATTTTCTGCTTTGTTAGGCACAGTTGAAACGATGATCTTTCCGTTATCAGGAGTAAACTTGATCGCATTGGTGATGATGTTTACGATAACTCTGCAAAGCTGCTGAGCTTCACCGCGACACATATTAGCATCAGGATCATCTGAAAGCCTGACTTCGCATGTTATATTCTTCTCACTTAGTTGTGGTTCAAGATTATCAACAACGTCGGTGATAACTTCATTAAGCGGGAAATTCTCCATTACATCAGGATCAACGTGACTTAATGAGGATGCCTCTGTCATCGATACAACAAGTTCCCTGATCCTGTTGATCTCCTGCTTGATAAGACCTAAGTATTTATCAACGTTTTCAGGCGGGATCGTACCGTCCATTATTGCCGTTACAAAACCGTTTATTGAAGTAAGCGGAGTTCTTATGTCATGAGCGATACTGGAAATAAAAATCTGTCTGTCGCTCTCGGAATTTTCCAGCTTATCTATCATCTCATTAAGAGTTGCTGCCATGGTAACGATATCACCCGCAGAAGTTATACTCCTCAGATCAGAAGCATCAGTATATCTTTTGTCAACGCGGACAGAATAATCGCCCTCTGAGACTTTCTTGATCGTCTTGGACATCTCACGTACAGGTGCGAAAGTAAGTTGGATAGCAAGGACAAACAACACGATAGCAAAAAGAACGGCTATTCCTGCAGGAATAAGGATAACTGATCTGAATTCCGTAAAGACCAATCCTCGGTCTATGTAGCTGCTGCTTATACACCAGAGATTGAGCTGTTCAACCTTATAGCCGGAAGTAATATATGTTTTACCCTCCGTTAATCTTGTTACCTGTACTTCACCATTATGTGCTATTACGTCCTGCAATATTAACTCAAGGTCGTTATCAGGATTTTCGCTAAGAACGATCGTCATATCATCTGCAACCAGATAGATGCTTCCGTTAAAATTCTTGCTTACAAGGTGACAGATCGTTTCTATGTTTTCGATATCTTTTTCATTTACGACAGACGGATCATTTGACTGAAGCAAAGCCGTATTAATCGCTTCGCAAAGAGTGTAGCTTGTTGAATCAACTTCAGCTTTGCCGTTATTCATCTGCTTAGCAAGCATACTTTCATAAGACAGAAAAAGAAGCACAGTAAAAACTATTACTGTGCTGATGATAAGTAGCAATGATATTATTGTCGAGAAACTGACTGTGTTTCTTCTATTTTCTTTGCTTGCCATAGTTATGAACTATCAGTTCTTAGTCTCGAACTTGTAGCCTACGCTCCATACAGTCTTGATACACCAACTGTCAACACGATCGGGACTTTCGATCTTCTCTCTGATCCTCTTAACGTGAACGTCTACTGTTCTTGACTCTCCGTAGAAATCATAACCCCATACGTTCTCGAGAAGCTGTTCTCTCGTAAATACTCTGTTAGGATTAGATGCCAAGAAGAAAAGAAGTTCCAATTCCTTAGGTGGGAGATAGATCTCTTTGCCATCGATCATTACGATGTAACGAGCCTTATCAACCATGAATCCCTGATAAGTAACAACTTCTGTAGATTCGGAACCTGCTTCGGAAGAATCCGCTGCAGCACTTTGCTCTGACTTACCGTATCTTCTTAAAACTGCCTTAGCTCTGGCAAGAAGTTCCTTTGGTTCGAACGGCTTTGATACATAGTCATCTGCACCGAGCTCAAGTCCGATTACCTTATCGAATGTATCAGTCTTAGCAGTAAGCATTATGATCGGAACATCAGATACCTTACGGATCTCTCTGCAGACATCAGTTCCGTCCATGCCCGGAAGCATCAGATCAAGGATGATCAGGTCCGGTGACGAAGCATTAAATGTACTCAAGACTTTGTCGCCCTGCATACAGACTGAAACTGCATAGCCTTCTTTTTCAAAGTAGAGCTTGTTCATCTCGATGATCGAAGAATCGTCATCAACCAACAATACCTTTTTCATAATACTACCTCTTCCTATATCTACTGTTCCTTATCGTTTATCTTGGATATCTCTTGTGCGAACGAATCAACACTGGTGAAATCCCTATAAACCGAAGCAAATCTTACATAGGCAACCTTATCAAGTTTCTTCAGAGCATCCATGATCATCTCACCGATAGCTTCTGTAGGTATCTCGAGGTTGTGTTTACTTTGAAGTTTCTGTTCAACCTCATTAACGAGTTCAATAAGATCCTCATTCGATACCGGTCTTTTCGAACAGGCTGCAACAAGTCCGTTCATTATCTTTTCTCTCGAAAAAGGTTGTCTGGTACCATCCTTCTTTACCACCATGAGCTGAATTCCTTCAAGTCTTTCAACAGTGGTAAAACGATGCCCGCAACTTAAACATTCACGTCTTCTTCTGATGACTGTGTTTGAATCGACCGTTCTGGTGTCAACAACCTTATCCTCAATCTCGCCGCAACGTGGGCACCTCATAGACGATTACCTTCCTTATTGGTTGTTATCCTTACCGAACATAAACCAAGGCTTTGCTGTCTTAGGTGCAGCCTGAGCATCACCGGAAGGAGCCTGTGGAGCGATATTCGGCTGAGGTCTTCCACCCTGTTGTGATGGAGCCGGCTGTGGTCTTACGTTAGCGCCGTAAGGTGGAACCTGCTGTGGCTGTGGAGCCGGCTGCTGTGGAACAGGCTCTACTGCTGCCGGCTGTGGGCGAACAGGCTGTGCACCTGTATCAACTTCACTTACAGGAGCTGCCTTAGGAGCTTCTGCTGCTGCCTTTCTGTTAACGGAATCGTCACCGAAAAGGAAGCCGGGAGCTGATGCCTTTGGAGCCGGAGCTATTGGCTGCTGAGGCTGTGGCTCAGGCTGATAGCTTGTTCTTGTAGCATTAGGTCTTGTAGCCTGCTTATGTGCTGCCTGCTCTGTAACAAGAGTAGGATTATTTCTTGACAATACGGATGTACTTGCTCTGTGTCCTGCAGATGCATTAACAGTATTCTCAAATCCGGAAGCGATGACTGTGATCATGATCTCGTCATCAAGAGAAGCATCGATAACAGCACCAACGATGATATCTGCATCATCGGAAACAGCTTCACGAACAACGCTTGCTGCCTGATCGATCTCCTGAAGTTTCATATTACGTCCACCTGTGAAGTTAACGATAACTCCGCCTGCACCTTCGATAGTTGTATCAAGGAGTGGTGAGTTGATAGCCTGCTTAACAGCACTTGCTGCACGGCCTTCGCCTGAAGCACGACCGATACCCATGTGGCAGATACCTGCCTTTGTCATGATACGGCGTACGTCTGCAAGGTCGAGGTTGATGAGACCAGGGATAGCAACGAGGTCGGAGATACCTGCGACACCAAACTTCAATACCTGATCTGCCATATTGAATGCATCCTCAATGGATGTATCTTCGTCTACTACTTCGAGGAGCTTATCGTTACCTACGATAATGAGGGAATCTACGTACTTCTCGAGCTCTCTGATTCCGCGCTCAGCGTTAGCAGCTCTTCTTGGTCCCTCAAATGAGAATGGTCTTGTAACAACAGCAACTGTGAGGATTCCGAGTTCCTGAGCGATCTGAGCTACAACCGGAGCAGCACCTGTACCGGTACCGCCACCCATGCCTGATGTAATAAAGAGCATGTCTGTATTCTTAATAGCTTCTGCGATCTCATCCTTGGATTCTTCAGCGGCCTTCTCACCTACGCTAGGATCTGCACCGCAGCCAAGTCCTCTGGTAACTTTCTCGCCGATCTGGATCCTTACCTGAGCTTTGGATCTTGCAAGCGCCTGATTGTCAGTGTTGATAGAAATGAATTCAATTCCCTGAACTCCGCTTTCTACCATACGATCTACAGCGTTACAGCCGCCACCGCCGACTCCGATTACTTTGATAGTAGCAAATGCCTCGTCGTCCAGCACAAATCCACGCTTGTTCTCTGACATATCTTTGTCCTCCAGTAAAATATTTAACAGTGTTAATATTCTTATTTATATATCAACATATAGTATAACAATTTGAATTGTACCCTAAATGTAGTACACCTTCAATACAAAATCTGAGTTATATTTCAAGAATGTTAAAGAAATTTTCCAATTGTCTTACGTTACTCGTATTTGCGGTAAATTATCCTCTCGCCCGTCATATCAAGGGCTCCGTCAGGGAATCCTTCAAAGGCGTCGGAGATGACTGCGTATCTGAGCCATGACATATTTTCGATAATAGTATCCATGTCCTTGAGCTTGACCTGAAGCTCGGATCCGGATGGAAGTATAACGGTAAGGAATGTGTTTCCTCCCGGGATTATCCTTATCTCTCTTACGTTCTCAAAGAGCATATATTCACCCTGCACACCGCTTTGGTCCGCATTGATGATAGCTCCGAGGATAACGAGAGCCTTGTTGTAGTCGGAATCGTCCTTGATATCGATCTTTTCGCCCAATACGGCACCTGAAACATCAAGTCCGCAGATAACTGCATGGCTTAAGCCGTCTTTTTCAAGCGTAGCAAGTTCGATTACGGTTCCTTCATCATCGATTGCCGCATAACCGTCAGGCATTTTGATATATGCGACTTTGTTTCTCTCTTTTACGGTAATCTTGATGGTTGAAGGAAACTTGACTGTGATCCTGATGTCCTTGATATAAGGATCTTCTGCCATCATTCTCTTTTCGGTCTTTCCGTAGTCCATCATTATGATGTCCAAAGGATTTCCGCCGACACCTGAAAACAGATGCGATCCGTACTTGATCCCGGCATCACTTAAAAGTCTTTCTTCAGACAATACGATATTACCCTCGACAACAACTGTCCTTACCCTGAAGAACGGCAGGAACAAAATACCGAGAGCGATCTCGATTATCGCAATAGCCAAAAGGATAAGAAGCGTACCCTTAAAGTTTATAGGGAACTTAGGAAGATACTCGCGTTCTTTCAAAGGAACATCCGAAGCATTCTCTTTACGCTCCTTGATCGCCTTTTGAAGTTTACTTTTAGTATCTTCGAAAAATCTCTTCGCCTTTACGGAAAAAGGAACCGTATTCTTAGGTTTAGCCTTAGGCTTTTCAGGCTGAAATTCCTTAGGCATTTCAACCTTCTTTTCCTCATGTTTTGAAGCAGGTTTCTCGACCTTTTTCTCGGTCTTCTTTTCAGGCTGTTTTTCTTTGGGTTTCTCTTCCTTTTTTACAGACTTTTCAGCCTTAGGCTTAGATTCTTTTTTATCTTTTTTCTCGGCGGAACTTTCACTGTTTACAGGCGCAGAAGTCTCTGAGGAAGATGTGCTCTCCTCTTGATCATCGCCGTCATCATCAAACAGTTTTTTCAGTTCGTCGTCATCGATCATTGTTTTTTGCTTTCCAACAATTCTGCAATTGCTTTTGCTATTCTTTCATCACAGTCAAGGACTGCAAGTTTTTTCGCATTTACTCTCATGCTCTCACGTTTTTGAGGATCATTATAAAGATCTTTCAAAACACCCTTGAGCTTGTCTTTTACTTCTGCATCAGGAACCAATATCGCACCGTTTACATCAACGAATGCCTGTGCGTTATAAGTCTGGTGATCATGTGCTGCAAACGGATACGGTACAAGTACCGAACAAGATCCTATCGCAGCAACCTCAGCACAGGTTACGGCACCTGCCCTTGTGATGGAAACATCCGCTGCACTTAAGTATGTCTGCGGGTTGTCGATATATGTTTTTACCGTAAGATTATCCGGGATAGTTACATTATCGAGAACACCGCTTTGCTGCTTTCCGCTTCCGAGAACGAACTTCGCGTTCTTGAACGCCTCATCTGAAGCTGCATCGACCATGAATTCGTTTAATGTTTTCGAGCCGAGGCTGCCGCCCATGGCATATACAAGAAAATCATCATCAGAAAGACCCAATGCTTTTCTGGATTCATTGCGGTCAACTGTCTTGATGATGCTCCTGATAGGGTTACCTGTAAAAACTACTTTTCCCGCCTTCGAAAAGATGGATTCCTGATTAGGAAAACCCGTCAAAACGAGATCCGCTTTCTTTCCGAGCATCTTGTTTGCTCTTCCCGGAAATGCATTTGCCTCGTGAAGGATAACAGGAATATTTCTCTTCTCAGCCGCAAAGATAAGAGGAGCACAAACATATCCGCCTGTTCCGAAAACAGCATGAGGCTTAAACTCCTCGATTATCTTATCGCACTGTTTCCTGCCTTCCTTGAATGCCTTAAAAGCCTTCACCATCTTCATGCTCGGGCGCATCGGGAAAGGCTTTGCAGTGATATTCTTAAACTCATATCCGGCCTTGGGAACCAGTTCTCCTTCAAGACCTTCACTTCTGCCGACAAAGATGATCTCACAATCTTCACCCTTGTCACCGTAATATTTCTTAAGCGCATCGGCGATCGTTATCGCAGGATTGATATGTCCTGAAGTACCGCCGCCTACAGCTATAAATCTAAGTGCCATCAATTGCCTCCGTTTTTAGTCTTGGGCACGACTCCGCTTCTGGCTACACAAAGGATCATCGCGTAACCCGAAAGGAGAAGTATCTGCGCAGTACCGCCGTAACTGAAGAACGGAAGTGTGATACCCGTTGCAGGAAGGACGGTAAGTTCAACGCCGATATTCCACATTGCCTCAAGAGCTATAAGGAAAGTGTACCCTATAGCAATAATTCTGCAAAATACGTCTTTTGCTCTATACGCTATTCTGAATCCCATGAACAGGAACAGAAGGAATGTCAGTATCAAAAGCGTTCCGCCGACCATACCGGTCTCCTCTACATAGATGGAGAAGATGTAGTCGTTATGAGCCTCGGAAACGTATGAATATTTATATCTGGAATTGCCAAGACCGGTGCCCATCCATCCGCCTGAACCAATGGCGTCTTTAGCACGGTCAACCTGCAAGGATTCGTCTTTTTCCTGATCGGTCATTTCCTGGTCTTCATCCTGAGTATAGATATCTACTCGCTTGAAAACGTGAGCGAAGTTTTTCTCGATCTTATCCTGTGCCTTTGTTCTCAAACTAGGCACTGCGAAAACTATCGCAACTACCGCGAGTAAGACGAGGATATAAAAGCCCATTCCGATGATCCAAGAACGAAGTCTTATGCCCGAAACGAGGAAGCATACGAAAGTTACAACACCGACGATAAGGAAGCACGAAAGGTGCGGCTGAACGAGGATGATCGCGTCAACAAAAACGATCATTCCTACAGGAAGGATAAATTCGAAGAACGCATCTTTAAGATACTGATTCTTAGGATCTGAAGCCTTGAGTTTTCCCTTCTTCTGGAAGTTCATGATCATAACTCTGTAGATGGCAAGAACGATGACCAAACAGATCTTGAAGACCTCGGATGTCTGGAAGTCCGTACCTCCCACAGTAAGCCATCTGCGGGCACCCTGCTTCTCGGCACCGAACAAAGCAGTAACGATGATAAGTCCCGCACTTACTAAGTAAGCTCCTGCCATAATGAGCCTGTTCTTAAAAAAGTCTATCGGGATGAAATTAACCACGACACAAAGCGCAAGTCCGACCAAAGTGAACTTGAGCTGCGAAAATACAAAGAATGCGGAACTCGTAAGTTTTGAGTTGATGTAACCTGCAGGTGCAGATACGGAATACAAAACGATAAGTCCGTAAACTACGATAGCGAAAAGGAATAATACAAGCGGGATATTCGATTGCCAGGACGGATCACGGAGCTTGAATACCGGCTTCTCGTCATCGTAGATAAGAGCATCGTTGATGAGATTTTCCTGGATCTTTTCTGTTACCGGCTTGTCGCGTTTTTCCTTTTTTGCAGGAATCCTTTCCTCAAGATATTCGTCGACTTCGGATGTTTTCGACAATTCCGAAGAAGGCTTATCGTTATTTACCGGTTTATTAGGATTGGCCTTCTTAGGAGCGCCATTTGGAAGAACCTTCTTATCAGGTACGCGGCGACGCTCGCCGGAAGGTTTCTTTCCGGCATTTAAACCCTGAGATTTATTACCATTGTCAGGCCTGTTACTTACCACTTAGTTCAATTCCTCACTTATTGTCCTCGCGAGCTTTTGAAAGCCGAACGCATTGGACGCTTTGAAGAGGATCGTATCCCCATCAGTTATATATTCTCTCAAACTTTTCTCCAAATCGGAAATATTATCGAAAACTTCATAGCAGGAATCTTTATCTTCGCTCAAAAGTCCATTAATGAAGTCATCTTTGTTATCTCCCATGAGGAAGATCTTATCGAAGTTATAAGAACCTGCGCTCTTACCGACTTTCTCATGAAGCATAGGAGCGTAGTCACCGAGTTCGAGCATACCGCCCAATACGGCGATCTTTCTTCCCTTACCGATGATGTCGAGATTGGAAAAAGAAAGTTCCATGGATTCGGGAGCTGCATTATAAGCATCATCAATAACGGTGATCTTATCACCTTCAAGGACTGCTCCTCTTCCTGCCATCGGCTCATAAGAAGCAATACCTTCCTTCACCTTCTCGAAATCAGCGTTTAAAGCAGCTGCGCAGATAAACGCGAAGGTAGCATTTCTTACGTGATGGACACCCGGCGCATTAACGACAACTTCTTTGATGATCTGTGTGGTCTTTGAAGTCTTGATGTCGATATCAAAGCTGGTCTTCGAAGGACTGATCGCGATATTTTCAGCCTTTACACAGATACCGTAATTATTCGGTGAAACATCTTTTGTGATATTTGATGATGCAACGAGATTAGCGATGGTAATGTTTTCGAGAGCGTAATCCGTAAGGAATTTATCATCGCCGTTTAATGCGAGAACACCGCCAGCCACAAGTCCTTCCGTAATCTCGAACTTTGCAAGAAGAATTTCTTTTTGTGATCCGAGACGTTCGATATGAGAAAAGCCGATATTAGTGATGACCGCGATGTCAGGACAAGCGATGGAAGTAAGATAAGATATCTCACCTCTAAGTCTCATACCCATCTCGAGAACGAGAACTTCAGTATCGATCGGAGCTGACAGTATGGTCATAGGAAGACCGATATCATTATTGAGATTTGCCTTTGTGGAATATACCTTAAAGGACTTATCAAGACCTGCAGCGATCATCTCTCTTGTGGATGTCTTTCCGACGGAGCCTGTTACCGCGATAACCTTCGCGCCGATCTTAAATCTGTAGTGCCTGGCAAGAAGTCCCAGAGCAACTCTGGTATCGTCTACGAGAACCGCAAGACACTTTGTCGGAAGGTAGCTGATGTCACTTACGAGAAGAAGTGATGCACCCTTCTCGAGAGCCATATTGCAGAATGAATGACCGTCGAAATTCTCTCCTACCAAAGCCACATACATCTGTCCCGGTTCAATTGTTCTTGTATCCTTTGAAACACCTGAAACAAATACAGGTTCGTTCATCTTACAATCGGATCCTATAATAAGTTTTCCGTTTACTGCGGAGATTATCTCCTCAAGCGAAAACATCTGATTCACAAGTTCTCCTCCATTACGGCAACAGCTTCCGAAGCAACTACCGCATCCTCAAAATATTCTCTGCGGCCGTCTTCGAATTCCTGATAGTCTTCGTGGCCTTTGCCCGCAATGATCACAAAATCGCCCTTCTGCGCCATCTTAAGTGCCTTGGCGATCGCCGTTCTTCTGTCGGGCTCTATCTCGAACTTACCTTCTGTTTTCTTCATTCCCACAACGATATCGTTGATGATATCCATCGGCTCTTCGTTTCTCGGATTATCGGAAGTGATGATGGTATAGTCGGCAAAGTTACCTGACACCTCACCCATCTCAAAACGTCTTACCTTGCTCCTGTTTCCGCCGCATCCGAAGAGCGATATGATCTTTCCCTTACAGTATGGTCTTACGGACTTAAGAACGCTTTCAAGGCTTGCGGCATTGTGAGCATAATCAACAAGTACCGAGATGCCCATGTTGTTCTTAACAGGCTGCATCCTTCCGGGAACTTTCACCTCTGAAAGCGCGTTTTTAACGACCTCGAAATCGATCTTCAATACCCCTGCCACGCAGATAGCGCAAAGTGCGTTGTAGACATTGAATTCACCCGGGATGGATACGAAGACTTCACCCTCATACCAAGGGCTCTGAAGTTCGAATTTTGTTCCTACGACTCCGTTTCTCATAGTGATCTCGATGCCTGTTGCATAGCAGTCACTCTTATCCGTAAGTCCGTAGGTATATGTAGTGCATCTTTTTGATGCATAATCGAAAACTCTTCCCGCCTCATTGCAGTCGCTGTTTACGACAGCGATCCTGGAGTTGTCGAAAAGTTTGAGTTTGCTCTGAAAATAATCTTCGAGATCAGGATGATCTTCAGGACCGATATGATCTTCGAAAAAGTTGGTAAAGCATCCCACGTCAAAACGAAGTCCGAAGACTCTGTTGAACTTAAGTCCGTGGGAAGAAACTTCCATAACGCAGCTGTCTGTCTTTTTAACAGCCATCTCGTTAAGGATCCTGTAGATATCAAGTGATTCAGGAGTTGTTCTGCATGTTGCCTGCTTTTCACCGTTGATGATGTTGCAGACTGTTCCGATAAGTCCTGCCTTCTCCTCATCATGCTTCAAGATCTCATAGACCATGAAAGCGGTCGTTGTCTTACCTTTTGTACCGGTAATGCCGAGAAGGTTAAGACGGTCCTCAGGATGACCGTAGAATTGAGCGCAGAGCCTGGCTATCGCTACTCTGGTATCCTCCATCTCGATGACGGTCGCATTGTAATCTTTGGAATTCTCTATTATCTCCTCATCGGAAAAGCCTTTTCTCCTGCTGTCAACGACTATACAGGAAGCACCCGTCTCGCACGCTCTGTAGATATAATCATGACCGTCGCTCTTAGCTCCGGTTATCGCTACAAAAAGGCTTCCTGCACCGACCTTGCGGGAGTCGTTTTCGATAGAAACGACACGAGAAGATAAAGAACCTTTTATAAGTCTATATTCAACACCGTTAAGCAACGTAGACAACAGCATTGCCATTAATACACGTCCCCCATATCACACAAATACATTTATTATAATATAAACGCGGGATAATTCGTTTCTCCAATATCCCCAAATTTCAAATAATCTTAACCCTCATTTTGAGCAGTGTCTTCCGATTCCCCCTCTTCCTCTGCCGGCGTAGGAGTCGGCTCAGAAGGATCTTGGAGAGTAACCGTAACTATCTCACCTGCCAGAAGCTGGGTTCCCACATCTTTGGACTGGGCTACACAGACGCCCTTTACATCGCCTTCGATGTTACAGTTGAGGTTCATATCCTTCAAGGTCTGCATACATTCTACGGCATTTTTACCGCTAAGTTGCGGCACTGTCGTATGAAGCATATCTTCCTCAGTTGCATTCTCAGGATAAAGGATAACTATACCCGTGCTGTACAAAGTTGCCTCAGTACCAGGATATGTAAATCCGACGATCGTATCAGGAGTCATATCAGGAGTAGCATTGATAGTCTTGATCCCGTTAGGACCGATGGTGGAGCTTGCCTGGGATACAGGCATTCCCACTACAGGCTGAACATAATACTTGATGAGCATCTTGTCATATTCTTTCTCATCGAAGATCCTCTCTACACCCATGTAGGAGAGCGTTCCCTGAACAACCTGAGCAGCATAGGAAGCCGCAACAGATGAACCTACCGATCTGTCTTCAGGCTTATTCAAAACGAAGAGAACTGCGATCTGCGGATCATATGAAGGAGCGTAGCAGGAGAATGACAAAACGTGCATACCCTTTTCTTCACCGGCATCGATAGTTGATGTAGATGTCTTACCTGCAACTGAGTAACCCGGAACCTGACCTGCTGTACCTGTACCGTCTTTAACAACCTGCTCCATGAGCGCACGGACTCTCGCACAAGTCTCATCTGAGAATATGGTTCTTATGACTTCAGGCTCGATCTCATCAACGATATTACCCTCAGAATCAGTTACGTATTTAACGATATGAGGAACCATAAGATCTCCGCCGTTGATGATAGCGCAATAAGCGTTTATGAGCTGGATAGGTGTAACCGTCGCGGACTCACCGAACGACAGACAAGCCATATCGACAAGGCTCGGATCCGTATGGAAGATACCTACTCCCTCAGCAGGAAGATCGATACCCGTTGGCTCGTAGAAACCGAATGTATGAACGTAATCGTAGTACTTGTTAAGTCCGATGGTATATGCCATCTGAACGAATACCGGGTTACAGGACTGCTGGAAACCTTCAGCCAAAGTCTCCGTACCGTGGTTATATCCGTATGATTTCTGCATCCAGCAGGAGATCGTATCGATATCCGTTACCTGGATAGGAGCATCACTGAACATATCATCTTCTTTGTAGAGGTTTTCTTCAAAAGCGATAGCCGTCGTAAGAGACTTAAATGTTGAACCAGGCTCGTATGTATCGGATATACATCTGTTACGCCATACATCACCGATAAGATATTCAACCTTCTCATCTTCAGTCATCTTGTTCCAGTCGAATTCCTGCATTCCGTATGGCATGCCGTACGGATCATTAAGGTCATAGTCAGGCATGGATGCCATGGCAAGAACCGCACCCGTATTAGGATTCATAACGATACAGCAGCATCCCTCTCTAGGAGCATATTTATCGTAAGCATCACGGCATGCTTCCTCAGCGATCTGCTGGATATTTACGTCGATATTAAGAATAATGCTCTTGCCGTCTACAGGATCTGCAACTACAGGAGCAGCATACGGAAGAACGCCTTCCGTTCTCGCATCTACCTCAGCATATCTGTAGCCGTCATAACCTGAAAGAAGGTCGTTATAATATGCTTCTAGACCGATGATTCCGTTAAGTCCGTCACCGTTATTTTTGGCATAACCGAGGATCTGAGAAGCAAAGTTTCCATAGTTATAATATCTCTGAGGAACAGCTACGAAAGTAATGCCTCCTATATCGTGTTCCTTGATGTACTTAACAAGGATCTCTTTTTTCTCGGCAGAAATATTACGGCATACATCCTTACCGCCGAGTTTTACGAGAGGATCACCGGTATCAGTCGGATCTATCGGAATTGATTCTTCGAGTTTTTGTCTGTCGATCTCAAGTACGGAAACAAAGTAATCGATGATCTCATCACGGGATACTTTCTTGCTTGCATCATCAGGATCACTTACGACATTTTTCGGCGTACATACCATCGTGTAGTCATAAGTATTGGATGCGAGCTGATAACCGTTCGCATCGTAGATCAATCCTCTTTCTGCCGAATACGTAAGAAATTTCCACTGTGTCTCACCTGCAGCCTTGGCGTGAACATCATGTTCCCTTACCGAGACTACATAAAGATTAAAGATGAGATAGAACCCGAATATTGTCAAAAGTCCCCAAGCTATGCAAAGCATGACCTTGGAAGACTTTTCATTATATCTGCCTGTATTTTCCATACCTTCTGACCTGCCCGTCAATTATTTTCCGATCCCTTGTCGTGGTAATATTCCACGAGTTTCTTCACAGCTGCCTCAACTTCATTAACATCAACTCTGTCTGAGTCTCCGGCAGCAACGGATACGAGTCTGTCAGAACCCGGCATAGGTATATTTACGATCTGGTTAGCATTAGGATCCTGCATACCGAGAGCCATAGCCTGTGCTCTGATGCTGTCCATATCAGTAACACCGTTTGACTCACCCTTTGCATCAAGGATCTCCTTCTTAAGTTCGGAGATCTCATCCTTCTTATCTGAATTGTCACGGCTGAGCTCGGAAAGTTCTGCCTGAGGATAGAGAACAAGCGCAAAGAAAACACCTACCAAAGAGATAATGAGAACAGCAAATATAGTCTGCATGGTCCTCTTTCTGTTTCTTCTGGAAAGCTTCTTTCTCGCCTCTGTATCGAGCTTATTGCCGGCCTTGTGGTTCTTATTAAAATCTGAGGTACGTGACATAACCTCGTCCTGAGAATAATATCCCTTCTCAACAAGAGTCATCTTTCCGTCCTTATAATGATATTCAGGCTTATCTTCGGAAAGGATGCTCTCTATGTCTAATTCCTCATCAACATACATATCAAGAGCATAATCTTGATGTCTCTCCGCCTTCTTAGCCACGTTACCCTCCAATTACTTCACTTCTGTTTTCTCGAAAACACGGAGCTTGCAGCAATGTGCTCTCGAATTGTTTTTTATTTCTTCTTCGCAAGCCGTAATAGGCTTATTTGTTATTACTTTTCCAAGACTTACCTTTCCGCACACACAAACCGGAAAATTCTTTGGACAAGTACACGGAGAAGCATGCTCTCTGAACTTTTCTTTTACGATCCTGTCCTCGAGCGAATGGAAGGATATTACTGCCATCCTTCCTCCGTCCTTAAGAAGCTTAGGTCCCACATCCAAAAGCCTCTCGACAGATTCAAGTTCGTGATTCACTTCGATCCTTATGGCCTGGAAGCATCTTCTGGCCGGATGCTGGTCTTCGTTCCTGGCCTTACCCGGTACATAAGAAGCGATCTTACTTGCCAATTCAACAGTTCTTGTAAAAGGTTCTTTTTCTCTGTCTCTTACGATCCCTGCTGCGATCCTTCCTGCGAATCTCTCTTCTCCGTAGAGACGGAATATTCTTGTAAGGTCTGTCTCTGAATAAGTGTTTACGACCACTGAAGCATCAAGTTCCTGTGTCGTATCCATCCTCATATCAAGAGGACCGTCCTTGGCATAAGAGAAACCTCTCTCATCCGTATCGATCTGGTGAGAAGAAACACCGAGATCAGCAAGAATTCCGTCTACCTTTTCAAGGTTCAATTCTTCCAAGACTTCATCGATCTTAGAAAAATCAGATTTGACTATCTTCCAGTTAGCTTTGCCTTCTGCTTTTCTGCGGCATGTGGCAAGTGCTTCGTCATCCTTATCAAGAGAGATAAGAAGACCCGCGGAAGAAAGTCTTTGCAGGATACCCACGCTGTGTCCTCCGCCACCTGCCGTACAGTCTACGTAGACGCCCGAAGGCTTGATGCACAGAGCATCCATACATTCATTAAATAAAACGGGAATATGTGTAAAATCAGAGTCCTTCAACATAATACTTCTGATCCAAGCCGACAAGCTGACTGATATCTACAGTGTTGCCTTCGTAATGAGCCTTGGTACAGATCTCGATCTTATCCAAAACATCAGTTACGCAGATCTCATCGCCCGGCTTAGCACCGATCTTTTCCCACAATTCACTTGTAAGACTGATCCTGCCCTGTGAATCAGGAACGATCTCCAAAGATTCACCGATCAATGCTCTTGCCAATGCTCTGATCACAGGATCCATAGAATTGTTCTTTCTGAACTGATCCTTGATCTTCTCGAAATCAGCAACTGTGTAGAGACAGAGATATCCGGGATCGAGGCTAATTGTCGCAACCAAACCGTCACCAAACTTATTCTTAAGCTTAGCCGGGATGATAAATCTGCCTTTGCCATCGATTTTCTTGATATCGCGTGCCACTTCTAACTCCTGTTTTATTCAATCGGGAAGATTTCCGGGATATTCTCCACTTTTCTCCCCCAAATGGGATATTTTCTCCCATTTCCTCCACATGTGTACATTTTATTAGTAAATCATGGCATTTGCAATAGAATTTTCAAAAAAAGTTTAATATTTTTGTAACATTCGCAAGATTTATTACAAAACCGGTTTTGATAGCTCGAAAAGGTCCTTTGAAGCGAGATTTTTCGAGAAAAAGGCAAAAGAAAAAGGCCGCCACTTATGTGACAACCTCTTCCTTTTCTATGAGTCTTCCCTCGTCAGTTTTCTGTTGCTTCTGTCTCGTCTACATGTACGCCTGAGTTATCGATGGTGACATCTGTTGTGTCATTCTTTACAACAACTCCGTTCTTGTCTATTACGACCTTATCGTCTTCGTCGCCTACGAAGATACCTTCCTTATCGATGGAGATCACGTCGTCTCCGTCAACGATGTGAATACCGCTGTTATCGATCTTGACGTAATCACTGTTGAAATCACTGAAACTGAAATGAGTGATGTCATGACCTTTTTCCTTGAACCATCCCTTGATGTCGTGCCAGTCTTCAGACTCGCCGAATGTTCTGAGTGCCGATACACCGGCAACGCTCTTGAAGATCAGCGCCAAGACAAGCGCCGAAATTCCGACTATGAGGATTACAATATCTCTTTTTTTCATTTATCAGAACCCCCTTGTCCAAAGCTTTCTGTTGAACCTGATGAACTTCCTGCCGGCTGCGATCAAAAGCCTTATTCCGAAGTACAAAAGGCATCCGAGGAATATTACGTAGAAGATGGAACCGATCTGGTTCATGAGAGCTGCAAATCTGTAGTCTCCATAGTGTCCGAGATTCGTGATCCTTATAACAAATAAGCCGCTGCTTGCAATGATCTTTGTAGCAATACCTATGTCAAACCAGATCCAAGCGAAAGTGATCGGAACTGCTACACAGCAGATAGCGATCGAAAACACCTTAGCCCATACCGAACTCTTCTTCTTCGGTTCCTTTTCCTTAAGGACCTGAGGAAGCTTATATGGTGTGCAGTTGATATATGACTTGGCAAGTTCATGAACATCACCGAGATCGTCGGATATCTGTTCTTCAGTCTTGCCTTCCTGTTTTGCCATCTCAAAATGAGCATCGATCTCGTCTGTTATCTCTTTTACATCGTTATAAGGCAACGAACCGAGTTCTTTACTCAGAAGATCTAAATATTCTTTCTTATTCAAGGTCTTGCCCTCCAATTATTCCGGTAACTACTTTGTTAAACTCTTCCCAATCTTTAATGTACTCATCCAGTGTCGCCTTACCTGATTCTGTCAGATGATAGTATTTTCTCGGCGGGCCGTTCTGGGATTCCATAAGATAGGTACTGACCATTCCGTCTGCCGCCAGCTTACGAAGGATCGGATAGACCGTGCCGTCTGCGAGCTTGATCTTCTTGGAAAGAGAATCAGCTATATCGTATCCGTAACTGTCCTTCTCACGAAGCATCGCGAGCACACACATATCCAAAACACCTTTTTTGAACTGTATGTTCATTATGTACCTCCTTCACTAGTTTTATTCTTACAGTACTGAATATAGCACACTACTGTTTATTGTTCAATACTGAATTTTAAATAATTCTTGAACAGTGGTAGAATGGTCATCATGAAATACTTGGTTATATATTTGATCGTTATTAATATATTGACCTTTATCGTATACGGGATCGATAAGGCAGCTGCGAAGGCACACAAAAGAAGGGTTCGTATCTCTACGCTCCTTTTACTTGCCGCTATCGGCGGATCTTTGGGTGCTTTACTCGGGATGTCTATATTCAGGCACAAGACCAAAAAGTGGTACTTCGTCTTCCCTGTACCGCTCATGCTCGTGGCTCAGGCCGTGATCATAGTTATTGTATATTATTTCTTTTTACGTTGAGATCTTACGGTCCATCGAGATATTCAGTATTATTCCGAAGGATATGTAGTTAACCATCATCGCGGTACCTCCCAGACTAATGAACGGGAGCGGGATACCCGTAACAGGAAGAAGTCCAACGGACATACCCATATTCTCGATAAAGTGGAAAGCAAAAGCTGCCGTAAGGCCGATTACCGTGTAGGAATAAGCTTTACGGTTTGATCTGGCCGCGACGTAGATACTGCGGCACAGGAAGAAAAATGCGAGAAGAAGGACTGCCGTCGTTCCGATAAATCCGAGGTGCTCGGATACAGCCGAATAGATAAAGTCCGACTCTTTAACTGGCACTCGGACAAACACGCCCGTGTGATTTCCTGCAAGTCCTCCGGATGCGATGGCCGCCTTTGACTGAACAAGGTTATACTCACCTCTGATATCTGTTCCCTCGAAAACGAGAGACAATATCCTCTTTTTCTGGTAAGCCTTAAGATAAAAGTTCCAGATGAACGGGATACCGATAACGATTACCGCAGAGATCGCGAGAAGGAAGTATCTGTATTTAACTCCCCACACAAAGAGGATACATACGAACGAGAACGCAATAACCATTGCAGTTCCCAGGTCAGGCTGATTAAGGATAAGGAGCATCGGCGGTCCGTAAACGAGAGCCAAAAGTCCGAAGCCCTTAAGAAGGCTTATCTCTTTTTCTCCCATCATCTCGAAAATATTCGATGCCACCATTACAAGTCCGATCTTCGCCAACTCCGAGGGCTGGAACATTCCGATTACAGGGATACTGAGCCATGAGTCCGCACCCCACTTATCTACGTTCGAGAAGCCGTCTATAGGGACGAGTATCAAAAGGAACAATGCCGCGGCGTAGATGGCCCAGCCGACGAGTTTCATGAAGTGCGTATCCAAAAGGCAGATGACGAGCGTGATCATGAGACCCAAGCCCGCAGCAAATATCTGCTTATAAAGATTGTTCGGATAGTCTTCGAAACCCGATGATAATACTTTACTTAAAACGTATATTCCGATAACGGTAAGCAGGAAAACAGGAACGATGAGATAATAATCTACCGTTCTGAGGTAATTGTTATTTCTTAACCTCTCTATTCCTGACTTGCCTTTTTCCATTATTACTCTTCAGTTGCTTCTTTCGTTTCTTCAGGTTCTTCTATTATTTCCGGCATCGCGATCTCTCCCTGAAGACAAACTTCATCATCTCCGGGTTCTGTGGTTTCGGCAGGTTCATCGGAAGACTCTTCTTTGTTCTCTTCCTTAGTTTCTTCCTTAACAACTTCAACTTCGCCTGTCGGCTTGATGATCTTTACTGTCTTATTCTTATCATCTTCCTTTGGAACGAGGAACTTTTCCGGGATATATGTTCTTTCAACATTCTTAACGTTTGCATAGAAGATATATACCAAACCTACGACCATGATGATGAACGACAGGAGCTGTGATGTTCTGATCGCTGTGTTTCCGATATAAAGCGAATCGGTACGAAGTCCTTCAATGAAGAATCTGGCTAATCCGTAAACTACGAGGTAAACGCAGGTAGCTTCGTAATTGTGCTTTGATTTTTTTCGAACAACAAGAAGGATAAAGAAAAGCGCCAAGTTAACAAGTGACTCATAAAGGAATGTAGGATGAACAGGCATCGTGCTGTCCAGATCCTTACAGTAGACACGAAGATATGCCTGCACCTTGTCGCTGGTCATACCCCAAGGAAGTGTTGTCGTGGTACCGAATGCTTCCTGGTTGAAGAAGTTACCCCAACGGCCGATTGCCTGGCCCAACGGAAGATAAGGAATACCGTAGTCAAGGATCGCAGAGAACGGGATCTTACGGATCTTACACATAATGAAGATCGCGAGAAGAGCAGCGATTATACCGCCGTAAACGGCAAGGCCGCCGGATCTCGTATCGAAGATGCTCTTAAGATCGTCCTTGTAGCTGTCCCATTCGCAGATAACATAGTAAGCTCTCGCGCCGACGATAGCTGCCGGAAGAGCAACGAGGATCGTGTCTGCAACAAGATCCGTGGAGAACTTGTTGTCCTTACAATGCTTCATCGCGAGGGTAACGCATAAAAGGATTCCCAGTGCGATGATCACGCCGTACCAATAGACATCGATGCCGAATATCCTGAAGGCAACGCTGTCTACGTTAAAATGTATTCCCAGCTTCGGAAAGCTTACTTCTGTCGCAGTCATATATTATTTCTCCTAACATTCATCGAATGATATTTTATCATCTATATTTATTATCAGTTTAAGATTTTACCCTTTTCCCACAAAATCGCCACTTTTTCCTTGTCGGATTCGACCCGGGCCTTGAGCTCGTCCACTGATCGAAATTTCATCTCGGGTCTTACGAATCCCAGAAGTTCGACTTTGATATTCCTGCCGTAAAGCTCTCCTTCGTGTCCGTATATGAACGTCTCTATGTTAACGTTATCGGAATCTTCCACCGTAGGCCTTAATCCGAGATTGGATATCGATCTGTACTTAACTCCGTCAAGAGTCGTAAGAGTTATGTACACACCGAACTTCGGTTTAAACCTGTCTGAAGGTATCGGGAGATTTGCCGTCGGGAACCCCAATGTACTTCCCAGCATCTTCCCTCTTACGACAGTTCCTTCATAAGAAAATCTATCGCCTCCGAGAAGCACGTTCGCCCTATCAACATCACCGTCAGAAAGGAGATTTCTTATAAGCGTAGACGAACACTTTTCATTCTCGAAAAAGACATCAGGAACTATCAAAGTCCCGATCCCTCTTTGAAGCGACAAAGACTTAAGAAGGTCAGCATTACCGACAGCATTTTTTCCGAAAGTATAATCCGTTCCCGATACCAGTACTTTGGCATTAAGCTTCTTATAAAGGACTTCGTCAACGAAAACTTCCGCTTCCATATCCTTGATCGTATCAAAGTCCAGGCTAATGACCTGATGAACTCCGAGTTCCTTAAAGATCTGAAGTTTCTCTTCATAACTTCTAAGCTCGGTAGGATCCTTGAGCTTAAAATTCTTAAATGTAAGGACAGATGCGGCAAGACCTTTTTCTCTTGCAGACTCGACAGTCTTTCTTATGATCTCGCGGTGACCCAGATGCACGCCGTCAAAAAAGCCCAGCGCGATAACACGGCCTTTTTCTTCAGCCACATCAGCAAACTTAACTAATTCAGGTGTTACCGTCATGCGAGCATCCTCTCTATCCTAAGTCTTCCGTCTTCTTCTGATACATACATTACGGCGATAACTTCACCGTTAAATGTTGCTTTATAAAACGTATCCGAAGCATACGAAGAAGTGATCTCTTTGAATGGTCTTACGTCAAGTTTCTTACCGCACTTTACCATCGATGTCTGAACTTCGTTCAGCTTAAGTTCAGGCATGTCATCAACTATCATCGATGCATCCTTGATAAACGACAGATCACTTGTTTCCATCATCTTCTCAACGGCGTCTACCTTGTACGCATCACTTACATCGAACGGTCCGCACTTGATCCTTCTAAGGCTCTTCGCGTACGCACCGAACCCGACTTCACGTCCCACATCATCGCAGATAGTCCTTATATATGTTCCCTTGCTGCATGAGATAACGAAGTCAACTTCGATCGTCTCATCAACCACATCTACGGACTTAATGTCGATCGAATAGATCGTAACCGGATGGGGCTTAAGCTCGACCTCTTTTCCTTCTCTTGCAAGTTCATAAGCTTTCTTGCCGTTGATCTTCTTCGCGGAATATTTAGGCGGCACCTGTGACGTTATCTTCGTCATCTTCTCGAAAGCATCGCGAACGACCTTAAAGTCACTACTGATGAGATCTTTAAGTTCGTCAGAAGTCGGCATCTTTCCGCCAGTTACTTCACCTTCGACATCTAGTGTATCCGTTGTTTTTCCGAAAACACATACGCACTCGTAAGTCTTGTCGTAATCATCCGCAAATCTTATATATCTGAGGCCTTTTCCGACACACAAAGGAAGAAGACCTGTGGCAAAAGGGTCCAGTGTCCCCAGATGTCCGACCTTCTTTGTGTGAAGCAACTTTTTAATCTTCGAATCACAGGCAAAAGAAGTCATTCCCGAATCCTTATCGAGAAGTATCAGTATGTTCTTGCCCTCGAAATCATTATCAACCATTCAAAAGTTCAATGGCCTTTCTGACCATCTCTTCCCTCAACTCGTTTATGTCTCTTCCTTCGACAGTACAGCCTGCGGCTCTCACGTGTCCGCCGCCGTCATAAGATGACGCGAATGCAGCCGCATCAAATCCTTCGTTGGATCTGATATTGACTCTTATCTTGCCGTCTTCCGCTTCTCTTAAAACGATGGATACGTCAACGCCTTCGACGTCTCTTAATCTGGAGACTACTTCGGCGATATCATCTCTTCCCGCACCGCACTTATCGAACAGTTCACTGGTTACGACCGTGGTCGCGATCCTTCCGTCAAGATCGAATCTTGCCATTGAACATGCAAGGCTCGATATCTTAAGTTCACACTGCTTTTTTCTGTCGTAACAGTTATACATTATAGGAGCGATCTCGCCTCCGAGTCTCATCAATTCAGCCGACACTTCAAGTGTCTCCGGATTGGTGTTGGAGTACGAGAATCTTCCCGTATCTGTGATGATCCCCGTCAAGAAAAACATCGCTGCTTTCTTCGTGATCATCTTCTTATAATCTTCGTTCTTGAGCTTACATAATTCCGTGCAAAGATAGAACATCAGTTCCGATGCCGAAGATGCACCCGGAACCACCCATCTGTTGTCACCGTCATTTGTAACGGTAGCATGATGATCGACAATAAGCTTATTTTCACATTTCTCGAAAATGTCACCTGCATCGCCCATTCTGGAACCCGCCGCGCAGTCGGTGGCGATAGCCAAAGTAGGAGCCTCGACTTCTTCTTTATCTACTCTTACGATATACTCGCCGAAATCAAGATAATCCATATAAGTAGGAAGATCTTCACAGATACAGACCTTGGATCCGTAACCGAGTGATCTCAATACTTCACTTAATCCGCACGCAGATCCTATGCAGTCTCCGTCTATGCTTCTGTGGACGAAGATAAGGACCTTTTGGCCGTGTGAATCAAGTTCTTCGATAAACTTCTTAGCGATGCTGGTCTTTTCGGAATACATGATCAATCTTCCTTATGTCTTTTCTCGTCATCATCGATAGTCTTATCGATGAGCTCGTACAACTTTGCCGCTTCTTCGATCGTATTATCCAATACAAAATGAAGCTCAGGAGCAACACGAAGATTGATGTATTTACACATCTCCCTTCTTATAAATCCGCTTGCATGAACGATGGCACTTAACGCCTCATTCTTTGCCCTGTCATCTCCGAAAACAGACACATAGCATGTCGCATGTGTAAGGTCTGATGACATCCTGACTTCCACGATGGAAGTAAGCAGAGGGATACGCGGATCTTTTACATCATTCTGGATGATGTTAGACAAAACTTTCTGCATCTCGTCTCCGACGATCTGAGCTCTGTTTCTTCTCATAAATATTTACCTCTTAAATGCGAAGCCGAGATATAGAGTTACCCTATGTCCCGGCCTCAACAGTTAGTCTTTTTTATCTGGCTACTTCCTGCATCTCGTAAGCTTCGATGATATCACCGATCTTGATATCGTTATACTTCTCGATAGAAAGACCGCACTCGTAACCTTCCTTAACTTCCTTAACTGCATCCTTCATTCTCTGGAGTGATGCGAGCTTACCTGTGTAGACTACGATATCGTCTCTTACGACACGAACCTCGCAGTTTCTTCTGATAAGACCGTCAAGAACATAACATCCTCCGATAGTACCGACACCCGATACCTTGAACAGCTCTCTGATCTCGACATGTCCGAGAACGACCTCTTCGAATGTAGGAGCGAGCATTCCCTTCATAGCCTTCTCAACGTCTTCGATAGCGTTATAGATGACGCTGTAAAGTCTTATGTCAACGCCTGCTTCCTTAGCCTTCTCAGTGATGATCGCATTAGGACGAACGTTAAATCCGATGATGATCGCATTGGATACATCAGCGAGAACAACGTCGGACTCGTTGATCGCACCGACACCACCGTGGATGACCTTAACACGAACTTCGTCATTGCTGAGCTTCTCGAGGGACTGGATGACAGCCTCAACGGAACCCTGAACGTCTGCCTTAACGATGAGGTTAAGATCTTTGACATCACCTGCAGCAAGAGAAGCTGCGAGTGTATCAAGGCTCATCTTGGAAGACTTGTGCAGCTGCTGTTCACGGAGCTTGATCTTTCTCTTCTCAACGAGCTGTCTTGCGATCTTATCGTCTGTAACAGCGTAAAGTGTCTCACCTGCTTCAGGTACTTCAGG
The DNA here is from genome assembly GCA_017649645.1 of Clostridiales bacterium. Classification (GTDB taxonomy): domain Bacteria; phylum Bacillota; class Clostridia; order Saccharofermentanales; family Saccharofermentanaceae; genus Saccharofermentans. The sequence continues at coordinate 116,194 of JAGCGK010000124.1, forward strand.
AAGACCTAAGATCTCAACCGGAATGGAAGGACCTGCCTTCTTGATATCTGAACCCTTGTCGTCGTACATAGCACGAACGTTACCGATCATAGGTCCGCATACGACAGTATCACCGGACTTCAATGTACCGCGCTGTACAAGTACTGTTGCAACAGGTCCTCTTGCCTTATCGAGCTTAGCCTCGATAACAGTACCTTTGGCCTGACGCTTAGGATCTGCCTTGAGCTCGAGTACGTCTGCTGTGAGAAGTACCATCTCGAGAAGATCATCAATACCTGTTCCCTGCTTAGCAGATACAGGTACCATGATCGTGGAACCGCCCCACTCCTCAGGAATGAGCTCGTAGTTGGAGAGCTCCTGCTTAACCTTATCAGGGTTTGCACCCGGCTTATCGATCTTGTTGATAGCAACGATGATCTCTGTGTTAGCAGCCTTAGCGTGGTTTATAGCCTCGATCGTCTGTGGCATTACACCGTCGTCTGCAGCTACAACAAGGATAGCGATATCAGTTACCTGAGCACCTCTTGCACGCATCGTTGTGAACGCTTCGTGACCAGGAGTGTCAAGGAACGTGATCTGACGGCCCTTAAGTCTTACTGTGTAAGCACCGATATGCTGTGTGATACCGCCTGCCTCACCGGAAACAACGGATGCAGATCTGATCCTGTCCAAGAGGGATGTCTTACCATGGTCAACGTGACCCATGACAACAACTACCGGCGGACGTGGCTTGAGATCTTCTTCCTTATCCTCAGCCTCATCGAAAAGGATCTCCTCTTCGGTTACCTCTGTGATAGGCTCAGCCGTGATACCGAAGCTGTCTGCCAAAAGACATGCCGTATCAAAGTCGAGTTCCTGGTTGATAGTTGCGATAACGCCGAGCTTCATGAGCTCCATGATAACGTCACCGCTCTTCTTGCCGATACCTTCGGCAAACTCTTTTACAGTGATGAAAGGAGGAAGCTGGATATTAGTGATCTGCTGGATAACAGGTGCCTGTACAGGAGCACTTTTTACCATCTTCTTCTTTTTCTTCGAACCGTAGGAATAACCCTCGTAGTCCTCATTAAGAACATCAGAACCTCTGCCCTTGTAGCTGTTCATGTCGTTCTTATTCATGGAACGTCTGTCGTTATTGTTGTTATTTCTGCCGTTCTCTCTCTTATTGTCAGTATTTTCTGTTCTCTTCTTATCGAAAGCATTACGCTCGGCAAAATTAGCTCTGCTCTTCTTGCCTTCTTCGATAGGACTTTCTGTCTTAGGCTTAGTAGCCTTTCTAGGCATTGGACGCTTCTCGTCTTCGTCCTTGTCCTTCATGAAGCCGCCCATGTTTCCGCCGCCGCGGTTGTTTTGGTAGCCGCCCTGTCTGTTGCCGCCACCCTGGCGTCTGTCACCATTACCGCTTCTTTGGTATGTGCTTCCTTCTCTAGGCTCTCTTTGTTCTCTCTGATATCTGCCTGTTACGGTAGCACCCGGTACCGGCTTTTTGGTATATGGCTTTGAATCAGGCATTGCGATAACAGCAGAAGATACCTTAGGCTTTTCTTCAGCCTTTACTTCAGGTTTCTCAACTGCCTTAGGCTTTGCTTCCGGCTCTGTAGAAGCCTTAGGAGCAGCTGTTTTAGCAGCAGGCTTAGCAGCAGCCTTCGGCTTAGCTTCAGCCTTTGGCTCAGCTGCCTTCGGCTTTTCAGCTGCAGCTGTCTTTGTAGCCTTTGGTTTTGCTTCAGCAGCAGGTGCTGCCTTTGGCTTTTCTTCCGCAGGTGCAGCAGTTTTTGGTGCAGCCGTCTTCGGCTCAGCCTTAGCAACCGCATCTCCTGTATCAGCATTTTTCTTATGTACTCTTCTTACTCTTAATTCTTTATTACCTGAGACTCCGCCCATTATGATCTGTGGCTTGTTGTTCTCGTTTTCTTGACCCATCAGTTCTGTTCCTCCTTGTACTCAAACCTGTCAAGCATTATTTCCAGCTTTCCCGCAAAGCCTTCATCAGTTACTCCGACCAATGCCCTGTCAGGTCTGCCGATTGCATTTCCCAATTTTCTTTTGTCGGCAAATCTGTATGCCGCCGGGATCTCGTTTTCGAGTGATGATAAAACACTCAAGAACTTATCGAAAGTATTCTGGGATATATCCCTTGCAACGATCAAAAGCTTGATGTGGCCTTTTCTTGCCTCGTCTATTATCTGATCGTTTCCTGAGACCACTTTCGATGCCCTTGTAGCGAGTCCCAAGAATCTTAAGATGTCTTCCTCAGTGTAAGATTCAGAAAGCTTCATTACGCCTCTTCTTTCTCTTCGGATGCCTGACACTCCTTAAGTATCGTGTCAGCGATTTTTTTAAGTTCGTCTTCATCCACCTGATGGCGAAGCCCCTTCGAAAGTCTGTGTGCTTTAAGTTCCGTCATGATGCACTCTTCTTTTCGACAAAGATAAGAGCCTCTTCCCGGAAGTCTTCCGGAAGGATCATAGGCGATGTCGCCGCTCGGAAGAAGGACAACTCTTAAGAGATCTTTCTTATCTGCCCTCGTCTTGCAGCTTACACACATACGTTGCGGTTTTTTCTTCATCAGGTTCAACTCCCTTATGCTTCTTCGTTAGGGTCTTCAACGACCTCGAACTCATCGATCATTGCGCGGCTGTCAGCCTCGGATACAGCGGACTCTGTCTTGATATCGATCTTGAAGCCTGTAAGTCTTGCAGCAAGTCTTACGTTCTGACCTGCACGGCCGATAGCAAGTGAGTACTGGTTGTCCGGAACAACAACGTCTGCTCTGTTTTCTACGTGACCGTTCTCTTTTGTTACGAATGATGTTGTTACGCTTGTAACATCTGCAGGCTGCAAAGCCTCAGAGATGAATGCTGCATCATCGTCGCTCCAATCGATAATGTCGATCTTCTCACCGCCGAGCTCATTCATGATCTCCTGAACTCTCTGGCCTCTTTGACCTACGCATGCACCCTTAGCATCGATATTCTCATCTCTGGAATAAACTGCAACCTTGGATCTTGAACCAGGCTCACGGGATACGGACTTGATGATAACCTCACCGCTCTTGATCTCAGGAACCTCAAGCTCGAAGAGCTTTCTTACGAGGTCTACGTGAGTTCTGGAAACCGTAATAGTAGGTCTTCCATTGTACTCCTGTACGTTAAGTACGAGGAACTTCATTGTCTTGCCGTGCTCGTAGTTCTCACCCTTGATCTGGTGCTCTCTCGGAAGAACTGCCTCAGCTCTTGCGATATCAACGTAAACATATCTTGAATCCTTACGCTGAACAACACCTGTAGCGATCTCATTGATCCTGTCGGAGAAATCTGACTGGATACGAGCGTACTCTGCTTCTCTAACCTTCTGGGAGATAGCGCTCTTAGCTGCTGTAGCAGCAAGTCTTCCGAGCTCATCAACGTCGATACCTACCTCGATCTGGTCACCGAGCTCTATCTCGTCGTCCATAGCCTTAGCATCTGTATAGGAGATCTCGTTATCAGGATCAAGAACTTCCTCTACAACATCAACGAGCTTGTAAACGAAGATCTCACCTGTCTCTCTGTCGATCTCTGCGAAAACATTATCTATATTCTTAGAGCTGGAGAACTCTCTTCTGAAGGCTGCAACGATACCATCTTCGATAGCTTTCATCAAGACTTCCTCGTCAATGCCGCGCTCTTTCGCCAGTTCCTTGATAACTGCGATTACGCTTTCCTTCTGCTCTTCTTCCTGCTTTTTCTTTGCCATTTTACTATGCCTCCTTGATTAGAATTCAATGTGTCTGACCGCTCTTGCGATCTCTTCGTACTTAAGTGTTACCTTTTTTGTTTCTTTGGCTTCTTCATACTCGAAAACAACAGTCTCGTCAGTTACCTCAAGTATCTTTCCCAAAAAGTTCTTTACTCCGTCGATCTCTTTGAAAAGTGAAACCTCTATCTTCTCTTCAGAGTATCTTCTGTAGTCAGCGGGTTCCGACAAAGGTCTTGTAAGTCCCGGTGACGATACTTCAAAATAATCCGCATCATGTTTGAGCTGCTCATCAAGTATCGGATCTATTGTCCTGCTGAATACTTCGCAATCGTCAATATTCAGTCCGCCCTTCTTGTCGATAAAAAGTCTTAAGAAAGTCTTCTGACCTTCCTTTTTGAACTCTGCATCGACAAGCTCGAGTCCCAGCTTCTCCGCTTCCGGCTTAGCAATGTCATAAGCAGCCTGAGCGATCTTAGAACGTTTTGCCATCAATTCCTCCTGATACAACAAAAAACGGACCTTCGAGGAAGTCCGTTTACAAAAGTAATCTAGAACGGAAATATTTTATCATACATATATATATAAGGCAAATATCTCATTTTTATGTTTACAATTCACAAAAAATGCTCCAGATTTTCCTCATTTGCTATTCAAATTACACTAAAAATCGGATAGAATATATTCATCAAATAAAAAAACCAACAGTAAAGGAGATCGATGCCTATGATCAAGATTATTGCAGGAGCAAAAGGAACAGGTAAGACCGCTAGACTTGTTGAGGACATCAACAACGTTGCAGCTGAGGACAGCAACGTAGTCTGCATTGAGAGAGGAACACGCCTCGGACAGTTACTCAAGCACAAAGTAAGGCTGATCAATATCGATGAGTACCCATGTACCGGATATGATCAGCTTCTTTCGTTTATCGGAGGAGTATGTTCCAAGGATTACGACCTCACTCATGTTTATATGGATAGTGTCCGTAAAGTGGCAAAGAGCGACAACCTTGACGAGCTCGCTGTATTCCTCGATAAACTCGACAAATTCCTTGCAAATTCACCTATAGTTGTTACAATTATCTTAAGTGTCAGCGAGGATCTTCTCCCTGATGCAGTTAAAAAATACTGTTAATTGCGAGGTGTATTGTAAATGGGTTTGGTTAAGGAATTTAAGGAGTTCATCAGTAAAGGTAACGTAATGGATATGGCTGTCGGTGTTATCATCGGCGGTGCTTTCGGAAAGATCGTTACATCACTTGTAAATGACATTATCATGCCTGGTATCGGAAGCGTTTGTTCCGGAGTGGATTTTAAGGACATGAAGCATGTCATCACACCTGCAGTCGTTGACGCAGCAGGCGAGATCACAACACCTGAGGTAGCAATCAATTACGGCGTATTCATCAATACTATCATTGAATTCTTTATCATTGCTATTTGTATCTTCCTTGTGATCACTTTGATCCAGAAGAGCTCCAAGAAGTTCAAGGAACTCATGAAGAAGGAAGAAGAAGCAGCAGCACCTGCTGAGCCTTCTGAGGAAGTAAAGCTTCTTACAGAGATCAGAGATGCTCTTGTTACAAAGAAAGACTGATCCGATTTAGAAACCAACTGTACAAAAGGAGATGCTCGCAAGAACATCTCCTTTTAATTTGCAACTGATCTGATAAGTTATCTTTCATTCCTTCTTCTTTATATAATCCGAAGTTACTGCCATGACATCATCCAATACTTCCTTGTCTTTGGATACATCACCGGTCTCCAGTGAATGATCACAGTCATCATAAACATGAAGTTCTATGTTAAGAATCTCAGCCTTAGACTTGACCTCAGCAATATTTGCGTTCTCATCATCGGTTCCTATAAATGCGATAATACTTCCTTCTTCGACATTATCGTTACAAGCTTCAAAAGACTTTATAAGAGGCGTATACCATATCTGCTTTACTTCAAGATCATGGTTAGCCACATAAGTTGAAGAAGCAACAGTTCCTATGCTCTTGCTGACAAAGACGACCTCCTCATATCTGTCAAGATTCATAGTATCAAGTTGTTCAGCCGCCTGATCACATGCGGGTTCAACGGACCTGTTTCTCGGAAGGTCGGTCCACTCGATAAGTTTTATTTCGTAACCATTATCTTCGAATATCTTCCTGGAATCCGATAAAAGCGGCCTTTCGTGTGTATATCCCATACCCGGAAAGAAAACGGCAACCTTATTGCGAGGAAGCGGAACATCCCCTTCCTTGAGCGGACACGCAGTCAGCAAAAACAATGACGCTAATATAACCGCACACACCTTAAGAGACTTCATAACTATTCCTTTCCATAAACATAAACCCGGTCATCAAACCAGGTTTATCAGATGATCAATAATTTGTTGTTCTCTCTTCAAAATAAGCCTTAGGATGAGCACACAAAGGGCACTTCTCAGGAGCCTCATCACCGTAGTGGATGTAACCGCAGTTGAGGCACTTCCAGATCTTTACTCCGTCACGCTTGAAGGTCATTCCCTCTTCAAGATTCTTAAGGATCGTTCTGTAGCGCTCCTCGTGCTCTTTTTCTACACCTGCAACAAGATCAAACAGTTCAGCTATCTCATTAAAGCCCTCTTCCCTTGCCTCTGCTGCGAATGTCTTATACATGGAAGTCCATTCCTCGTTCTCGCCTTCAGCTGCTGCAAGAAGGTTTGCTGCCGTATCAGGAACGGCACCGCCGTTAAGATACTTGAACCAGAGCTTAGCGTGCTCTCTTTCATTACCGGAAGTCTCTGTAAAGATGTTGGAGATCTGAACATATCCTTCCTTCTTTGCCTTAGATGCAAAATATGCATACTTGTTAGTTGCCATTGATTCACCTGCAAATGCAGTCTGAAGATTAGCTTCTGTCTTTGTTCCTTTAAGATCCATAAAATTTCCTCCCTGATATTTTATTGACAGTTCGGGCATATACCCGATGCCATGACATCAATGTTTTTGTATACGAATCTGCTGTCTGATTCAAGGTGATCCTTATTTATCTCATAATCGAAAACCATCCCGCATGATTCGCAGTAGAAATGTCCGTGAAAATCCATTGTTCCGTCAAATCTTCTCTCTCCGTTAGGAGCAGTTATCCTGATAAGAAGATTCTCTTCAACGAGCCTGTCCGTAACGTTATAGATCGTAGCAAGAGATAAGGACGGATTAGATCCCTTAAGATTGTCGTATATTTCCTCACAGGTAGGATGAGACCTCTTACTGATTATGTAATCATAAACATCCACGCGAGGTTTTGTGATACGGATTCCCGAACTTCTAAGGACATGTTCGGCTTTATTGGACTTTACCATCATGTTTCAACTCCACTCTACTCTCACATAATGATTATACAACAAAAATTAAAAAACCGCCCGAAGATGTGGAAACTTCGGGCGGAAAACAGAAGTGTGTATGGATAGAAAATTATTTCTTTTTCTTTTTGTCCTTATCTTTTTTCTTCTTGTCGGCTTTTTTCTTTTTCTTGTTTTTCTTTATCTCTTCAAGATCAGGACTTGCTATAACCGTCTTCGGCATTGGAACCGAGGACTTCTTCTTGAGCACCGGTTTCTTCTCCGCTGCCTTAACAGCAGGAGCTTTCTTTACTTTGCCGACTACCGGAGGCTCAGTGAAACTTTCGACGAGCTTTTTAAGAGCGTCCATCGATTTTTTATCAACTTTGTAGTAAACGAATCTTCCGTCTTTTCGAGCGGAAAGGATCTTATTATCAAGAAGGAGATTCAGATGATGCGAGAGCGTAGGCTGAGTGATCGCGAACATAGGCAATATGTCTTTGGCGCAAAGTTCACCTTCGCGCGAGATGCATTCGAGGATCTTGATCCTGGTCGGCTCAGCGAGGACCGACAGCATCTCAACAATATTCAAATTAGCCTCTGCCATACTTCTTCCTTCCTTATGCTATCAACTGATCTTTAAGTGCTTCTTCAAATTCTTCGAGATTAGCGCATGCGATAACCTCAGTATTATCTTCGAGAAGGATGTCCTCCTCGCCCTTTACGAGAACCGTCATCGGAACACCGAGCTTACGGAGCAAGAGAAGCTGGTACTCTTTGCTGGCCTCAACTGAGAGATACTTACAAAGAAGTCTTAATACCTGCTTTGCATCCTCAAGGTAGATACCGGAAAGTTTCATAAGGTGATCTACTACATACATTCCGAAAACGTCATCAAAATCGAGCATCTTCTTTTCAGGATAAACGCTCGAAAAAGCTGTAATCGCAAGTTTGGAAACGAGCTCAAGATTACAGAAATCCTGGAACGGGATCCTGAAGCTCTTTACGTTAGCTGAGAAAAGTTCTCTCATCTGCTCGACAGTAAGCTCTCTCTTAAGTTCCTTGATCCTTGCGATCCTTGCAAAAACCTTGTCCTTAGGAAAGAATGTCTCCTGACCTGTTGCAGTTGCTTTATGGATAAACCAGCATTCAGGGATGAGATTAAGTCTCTTCCAGCGATAAAGAGTGCCGTAAGAAATCTGTGCTGCTCGCAAGAGCTGCTTCTTTGAAATAAGTTCTTCCTGCATTTTGTCACACTCCCATACTGATTTAGATTATTCTCTTACTATGAACATTGTAGAATAACAATGTTACAAACAAACAACACGGATATTGAGTTATCAATTCATACAAAAGGCTTTATGTAACGATTCCCGCTTTTTCGAGAAATATAAAAAAGGACCGTCTCGTTGAAGAGACGATCCTTCTAACTATTATCCGATTATTGATTACATTCCGAGATCTACAAGGATATCTTCGAATGCGTAATAGATGTCTGCCATCGTGTCAGGAATGATGAATACCAAAACTACACCAAGAGCAAGCATGAGGATCAAAGCAATGATGTAATAAACAAGGATCGCTCTGAAGAAATTCTTACGGTTCTTGTTCTTGCCGATGATCGACAGGATGATCGTAAAGATAAATCCGATGCATGGGATAGCAGCAAGGAACATAAACCAGAAATAAGCTGATACGGACATCGGCTGATACTCAGGCGGGATAGCATCAAGGATAGCTCTTACCTTAGCCTGCTTCTCATACTTCTTCTTTTCCTTCATTGCCTTCTTGGAAGGACCAGCTTCCTTTTCTTCTTTCTTGGAAGCTTCAGTCGTAGAAGCAGTAGCAGCTGCAGCAACTGCAGTAGCGGCAACAGGAGCGGCCTCAACAGGGATCTCCTCTGCACCGATGGAAGCGAATGTGGAAGCAGCTACAACAGGCTGTTCAACAGGAGCAGCACTGACAGGCTCTTCGATAACAGGTGCTTCAACAACAGGTGTCTCAATAATAGGCTCCTCAATGATCGGAGCAACCTCTTCCTTTACTTCAGAAACAACTTCCTCAGTCTTGGTCTCTACATTATCTGTAACGATCTCAACTGTCTCTTCTTTTGCTTCTTCAACCTTCTCCTCAACTTCGGAAACTTCAGGAACTGCTTCCTCAACCTTTTCCTCTACCTTCTCCTCAACAGCAGAAACTTCTTCTTTTACCTCTTCTGCTGCCTCGACTACCTCGAGCGGAGTACCGCATCCGCAACAAAACTTTGCGTTATCGGCATTTTCTGTATTGCATTTCTTACAAATCATAAGTCACCCTCCTATATTCATAAGTAAAATGATTATATCACTATTTTGTTATACGAAACAAAAATTTAACGCAAGGTGCTCATTATAATAGAAACTCCCACTACTCCGATAAGCACTCCCAAAAGTACTGAAGTAATTGCTTCAACAATGTAGATTATCATCAGCACCTTGGCAAACTTGGCCGTTTTGTCTTTGACTCTGGCAACGATCATAAGAATGATACCTACTGTAGAGGCACATCCGACAAGACCCATGACAAACCAGGAAACAATCAGATCTCCCGGATTTTGAGCTGCTACATCACTGAAAGTAACAATATTGATCAATTCAAAAATTCCGAGGACTATACCGCCTACGCCATACTTCAATATGAGAGAGATAAGGCTTAAGCGATTGGATAATCTTCTCCTTGCAGGATCAACGTAATCGTTAGAATACCTGGTGGAATACGGAGAATCGATCACAAGATCCCGTCTGGAAGCTCTCGGAGATTCGTCAAACGAATCATTGTAGACACTGCTCGAAGAAAAAGAAGCAGGCTTAAACGGATTAATATCCTCAATATCATCCTCCGTATCATTCTTCATAAAAGGCTGTTCAGATGACGAACCCACAGAGAACATGGAACCTGATACGGAAGGGATATCTTTTTCCGGGTCAAAAGGTCTCTGAAAGACACTTTGGGTCTCATTAGAAGACTCGTTCTCCACTTCTCCCTTTCTTTCTCCTTCTGCTCTTGATAATCCGCAATTATCACAGAACTCACCTGTGTTGTTGGACCCGCACTTGCACATCCATCTGTTCATCGACCTGTTAAAAAAGGCACTGTAATCACTCATTTATATATCCTCCGATAGAATATTTTTGAAAAAACCTTTATGTGCAAGCTATTATCGCATAGAAGATAAGCACTATTACAAGAACTACTGCGATCACCAAAAGTGCAACTTCTATTATGTAGACTATCATCAGCACCTTGGCAAATTTAGCCGTACGGCATTTAACTCGAGCAATGATCATTAATACGATCGAAGCTGTAAATAAAGTTCCTATAGCAGTAGAACCAACCTCTAATGCCAATGAAGAACCGGTAGAGCCACCTTCCTCGAGGGCATATTCAATTACCCCGATAATGAAAGAACCGAAGATATACGATAAATGACAAATGAGAGATATCAAACTTAATCTGTTTGACAGTTTTTTCCTTTTTTCCATCAACTCATCTTCACTAACATTGTTTGTCTGTGAAGAAGCCATATATTGCGGCTGATACTGTTGTTGGTACTGCGGCTGATACTGTTGCTGGTACTGCGGCTGAACAGGCTGCTGTGTCTGAGGTGCGAATACCTGCTGCTGTTGCATCTGCTGCGGCTGCTGAACCATAGGCTGGTAAGGCTGCTGCATCTGTGGCTGTGGCTGCGGCTGGAATACAGGTTGAACAGGTTCAGCCTGCTTTTGGATATTGGCCTTAAGCTCATCCGGAATATCTACCTTTCCGACGGAAGCTGCAGCAGCGATCGATGAAGCGACGACAACCGGAGTATCATCCTTCTTTTCTTTGATCTCTCCGTCTTCCCTTTTCTTTCCGCAGTTTATGCAAAAATTCGTATTATTCTCGTGTCCGCACGAGCATTTCCAAGTTTGATTATTAGCAGAATCATTAGTCAGATCACTCATTAACCCGCTCTCCTTTTCCCGTTTATCCTGGTAACAATTACAAAAGATATTATAACAATAATAAAAGCTGATATCATCAGCAATTGCGTCTTAGATATGACCCTATCAGTGTGTGAAAGTCTAAAAAAGTCCACTCCGAATCTCGATAATATGGAAATAAGCATCACGGCAAACGAGACCTTGATCTGATCTTTGAGCTTAGAAGCAAGTATAAAAGCCAACACAAATACCGCGAAGAAGCAGATCACATCCAAAAGCTGTGCAGGGAAAAATGATCCCTGTCCCCATTTATCATATGTGACTTTTAAAGGTCCGCCGTAACTATAGCCTCGGCAGCATCCGTTTAAGAAACATCCTATCTTGGATATCGAATACATAAGCGGAGCTCCGGTTACAAAAGAAGCCATTATCTCAGGTCCCTTTTCTCGAAAAATAAGAGCACTGACGAAAGCACCCGCCACAAGACCCACGGCACTTAGCGTGCCGTCAAATCCCCAGGCTTCGGCCCTGATCATTTTCGGAAGACTCCAAGAAAAGTTCAGGATGAATATCGATGCAAAAACAAGAAAAGACGACAAGAGGAATGAAAACCTCTCGACGCCTTTTCGTTTCATCAGAAAAACACTTATTCCCAAACCGGCCACAACGCCGATCAGGATGAACAAAGGATATGGAGAACGGGTAAATTCCGGTATCCGTATCATCTGTAATAGTAGATATAAAGGAACGCATCATTGCTGTTCTCAACATCGATCATAAACGTGACCATATGATCTCCGTCTGTAGCTTTGATGACTGCAACCTCAGTATTAAGTTCAGGAGCAGGCTTTACGAGTTCTTTCTGGAACGTGGTACTGGCAAAGGACTGATAATCAGTGTAAGACATGATCTCAGGTTCGCAATTATATGTCGTAGCCAAAGTATTCAGCAATTCTTCGGCATCATCGCGATGAATCCTGATCCTGGCCTCATAAGCCTTGCGGTAATAAAGGATACCGACTTTCTTCATGGAGATGATCTCCATATCATCAGTGATCTCAACCTTCAAAGTCCTGTCCAAAACGAACTTGTTATAGTCCCAGACAAAACCTCCGATCAATGCCAATACCAAAACAGCAGTAATGACGATAAGTATCTTATCCTTCTTACTCATAAAGCTCTCCTTTGCTTATATCTCGTATAGTTGTAGTCCGTTTTCCGAAGTGATCTTTGCCATCTGTTCCGGCGTCACTCCGCGGATCTCAGCCATCTTTTCTATAACGAAAGGCGTAAAAGCCGATTCATTCGTCCTTCCCCTGTTCGGTTCAGGTGTCAGATAAGGGCTGTCGGTCTCTGCGACTATCCTGTCCTCAGGGCAAGCCGCGCAAAGTTCGACGCCTTTTCTGTTATTGCTAAACGTAAGCGGTCCGTCAAATCCGATGTAAAAACCCATCTTGATGATCTCGCTTGCCGCCTCGACCGACATCGAACAGCAGTGGCATACACCCGGATTCTTACGAAGCTTACCTTTTTTGTACGCTTCCTTAAGGATCGTCAGACAGTCTCCCGTCGCATCCCTCTCATGAAGGATAAACGGTAAGTCCGCCTCATAAGACAGTTCTATCTGCTTCTCGAAAACATCCTTCTGGACGTCCCTCGGAGAAAAGTCGTAGTAGTAATCAAGACCGATCTCACCGATAGCAACTATCCTTCTCTTCTCACGGTTATCGATGAGCTTACGAAGTTCAGCTTCGATCTCATCATTATAAGACGATGCTTCGTGAGGATGAACTCCCACTGAAGACCAGATGCTGACACCTGAAGTACCGTTAAACTTTGAAGCAAGTTCAGTCGCAAGAAGCGAAGTCCTTAAGTTATCCGCAGGGATCAAGATCTTATCGACTCCGGCATTTGCCGCGTTCTCCAAAAGAGATTCGACACTTACGCCCTTTTCTTCATAACGCCTGTCATAAAGATGTGCATGTGTATCGAAAACGCCCTTCAAAGGACCTTCGTACCAGACCTTGTGCTTCTTGCTCATATCAGGAAATATCAGCTCCCGGCTTAACGTCCTCGTTAAGTTCAACGACTCTGTAACCGCCGTCCTCTGCTCTCGCAGAAAGGATCATACCGTTACTCTCATAGCCCATCATCTTACGCGGCGGGAAGTTAACGATCATAGCGACCGTCTTGCCGATAAGCTCTTCAGGCTTATAGTACTTAGCGATTCCGGAGAGGATCTGTCTCTCGCCGAATCCGTCGTCGAGCTTAAACTTCAAAAGCTTATCAGACTTAGGTACGTTCTCACACTCGAGGACCTTACCTGCTCTGATATCGAGCTTCATGAAATCATCGAAAACGCATGGTTCCTTCAAAGGCTCAAGATCCTTACCCTTCTCTTCAGCCTTAGGGTTCAAAGCTTCGAGTTCCTTAAGTTCCTTCTCGATATCGATCCTAGGGAAAAGAACTTCTCCCTTCTTAACTTCAACGTCAGCAGCAAGAGCGCCTCTTACGGAAGCTGAATCGATAGTCGTATTCTCCTCTGTCGCACCGATCTGCTCAAAGATCTTAGGACAGATATGAGGCATTACAGGGCTCAAAAGGATAGATGCACGTCTTACACAATCCAGGAGATTATAAAGAACAGTTGCAAGTCTCACCTTCTTACTTTCATCCTTGGCAAGGATCCAAGGAGCTGTCTCGTCGATATATTTGTTGGCTCTGGCAATACATCTGAAGATCTTCTCGAGACCATCAGAGATATGAAGAGTCTCAAAGTCCTTGATGACTTCGGAAGGAAGCGCATCGAACATTGAGAGGAGATCCTCATCAAGATCTTCTACTTCACGCTCGGTCGGAAGCTTGCCGTCAAAGTACTTAAATACCATTGCAACCGTTCTTGATACGAGGTTTCCGAGATCATTTGCGAGATCGCTGTTGATCCTGTTGAACATCATCTCGTTGGAATACGGACAGTCGGAACCGAACGGCATCTCACGGAGAAGATCATATCTTAGAGCATCCACACCGTATCTGTCGCAGAGTATGAACGGATCTATGACATTTCCTGAAGACTTACTCATCTTACCGCCGCCGAATGTGATCCAGCCGTGACCGATGACCTTCTTAGGAAGCGGAAGATCAAGAGCCATAAGGATCGCAGGCCAAATGAGAGTATGGAATCTAACGATCTCCTTAGCCATTACGTGGATATCAGCAGGCCAATACTTGTCATAATCGTTATATGTAGTATTGCCGTAACCGAGTGCGGTGATATAGTTCGAGAGCGCATCGACCCATACGTATACAACGTGATCAGGATCGAATGTTACCGGGATACCCCACTTAAAGCTTGTTCTGGATACACAAAGATCCTGAAGGCCAGGCTTGATGAAGTTATTGATCATCTCGTTTACTCTGGACTTCGGCTCGAGGAAGTTGAGCTCCTCGTCCGTAAGGAGTTTCTCGAGTTTAGGGCCGAATTCGGAGAGCTTGAAGAAGTAAGCTTCTTCGGAAGCATCTACACACTCTCTGCCGCAGTCAGGGCACTTACCGTCAACGAGCTGGCTTTCCGTCCAGAAAGACTCGCATGGCTTACAGTATTTTCCCGTATATTCACCCTTGTAGATATATCCTCTGTCATAAAGATCCTTGAAGATCTTCTGAACGCTTTCAACGTGATAAGGATCAGTTGTCCTTATGAATCTGTCGTAGCTGATACCGAGCGTAGCCCAGAGCTTTTTGAAGTTGGCAACGATATCGTCAACGTACTTTTGAGGTGTGACGCCGGCCTCTCTGGCCTTATCCTCGATCTTCTGACCGTGCTCGTCGGTACCTGTCAGAAACATTACATCCATGCCCTGCATTCGCTTGAGTCTTGCAACAACGTCGCAAGCAAGTGTTGTATAACAGTGACCAATGTGTGGATTGCCCGACGGATAATAGATCGGGGTTGTAATGTAAAACTTCTTTTTTTCTGACATGGTAAATACCACCTCCTAATAAGATAACATCTTATTATAGATTGTCTTCCTATATAAGTCAAAAGAGGATTCTTCTTCTCGAAAACTTGAAAAAACTTTCCAAATCTGAATAATAAGAGCGTAAGGAGAGAAGTTTATGAAGATAGTTATAGCAATGGATTCATTCAAGGGAAGCATGACATCCACTCAAGCCGGAAAAGCCGTTAAGGAAGGCTTTCTGAGCGTTGATCCTTCACTTCAGGTGCAGGTCCTGCCGTTAGCTGACGGCGGCGAAGGAACCATAGATGAACTGACGCCATACGTAAAAGGAAAAAGGAAGCATCTTAAGGTAACGGGACCCTTGGGAGATCCAATTGATGCTTATTACATGTTTTCGGAAGAAAAAGCATATATAGAAATGAGTAAGGCCTCAGGACTTACTCTCATTGACGAACTCGATCCGATGAGAGCAACCACTTACGGCACGGGCGAACTTATTAAAGATGCTCTTCAAAGAGGTTTCAAAAAGCTCATCATCTGCCTGGGCGGAAGTGCCACCAACGACGGCGGCGCAGGCGTTCTTCAGGCACTCGGCATGAAGATGACCGACAGGAACGGCAACGATATAAGGCCGGGCGTCATTGGCCTTAAGGATCTTCAGTATGCCGACAGGTCGACAATGATCGACATAAATGCCGAGATCGTCATCGCCTCCGATGTAACAAATCCCCTTTGCGGCCCTAACGGCGCGAGCCATGTGTACGGTCCGCAGAAAGGCGCGAGCGAGGAAGATGTGGTGGTCATGGACAGTCTTCTCATGAGATACGCGGAATTCTTCTCCATGGATCCGATGGAAAGAGGTACGGGAGCGGCAGGAGGCTTAAGCTTCGCACTCAAGAACTTCCTTGGAGGAAAGATCGTGTCAGGTGCCAAATTCTTTACTGAGGAGATCGGTCTTGAAGATAAGATCAAGGACGCGGATATCGTCATCACGGGCGAAGGCCGCATGGACGGACAGACCTGTAACGGCAAAGGTCCTATGGAAGTTACGATGCTCGCGAGAAAATACGGTAAGCCGGTATATGCCATCGCAGGCTGTCTGGGCGAAGGTTACGAGAGATGCCTTGATATGGGCATCATCTCCATCGCAGAGCTGACTGACAAGAGCCTTGAGACTAACTCGGCAATGAATAGTGTAAGAAAGACTTCGGAAGAACTTTTAAGAAAAATATTATAAAATCCTATTATCCTTCGAATAATCGGGTTTCCTAATGTGTCATATAGACAGATGCGGAAATCAAGGAGGCATAAGAAGACATGACAGAACAAGAACTCGAGAAGCTCTATAACGACGCGTATAAGTCGGTTTATTGGACAGCCATCTCCCTTCTCAAGAACAAAGAGGAGGCTGAAGATGTCGTGCAGGATACGTTCATCACCGCCTATAACAGTTATGATTCCCTCAAGGATAAGGCCAAGGCCATCGGCTGGGTCAAGAAGATCGCTGCCAACAAGTGTCTGAACATCTTAACGAGGACCAGGACTTTTAACGCGGATGATGAGTTCTTTGATGACACAGAGGCAGTCGGAGAAGATTTTCTTCCTGAATCAATGGTAGAGACTGCAGAGAAACGTAAGATCATCATGGACATCATCAACAACACGCTCTCGGAAGAAACTGCGATGACCATCATCCTCTTCTACTTTGACGAGATGTCCATCAAGGAGATCGCCGAGAAACTCAATATACCTCAGGGAACTGTTCTATCCCGCTTGAACTATGCCAAGAAGAAGATCAAGAAGGAGGTTGAAAAGTATGAAAAAGACAATAAGGATAAGCTGTTCGTGGGCATCCCGTTCTTGACATTGCTTTTCGAAAAAGAGGCCGAGCAGATACCTTTCAAACCTATGCCGGCATCTTTACTAAGCATGGCCGCATCAACTAAAGCAGCAGCGGGAACCTCAGCAGCAACAGCAGCGAAAACAACTGCAACAGCCACAGTTATCAAGGGTGCGGCGATCGGAATCGCAGCCGCAGTAGCTATCGGCGGAGCGGGCATTTTCGCGTATAAAAAGATTGCAGAAAAAAACAACAGACCAAGGTCTTCTTCCAAGACAAGGGAGGCCTCTGAGTCAGTTGAGACCACCCAAACGGAAAAAAGCGTCAATTCAAAGGGCATGACGCCTGACCAGTTGAACCTCGCAGGCGGATATGTAAGCTATGCCACATATCACGATTCAAAAGGAGAAGTCGAGAAAGATCATCAATACTTTGATGCCAACGGCAACCTGGTCCTCGACTGCCTTTATAACGATAACGGCGAGATGATCCACTCCGACTATTTCATCTATGAAGGCGAAAAGCTCGTAAGAGAAGAACTCTGGGACAACTCCACCGACAAGTACGGATTATATAAGGATTACACCTATGGTCCAAACGGCATCGAGCGCGTAGATACGGGATATATGTACCTCAATAATGGTGAAGTCGAAAAGTATTACGAATATGAGTATGACGATCTCGGAAGACTCATAAAGATCACCCAACACTACACCGACAGCGACAAGATCTACTGGTACTGTGATTACACATATAACGATGACGGTACGTATATGACTCAGGTTACATCATTCGATACACTTAGCCAAAAGATGGTGCAGTCTTCCGGTTATTCCATCTATAATGCCGACGGCCTGCTCCTCGAGGAGAAGACCGGTTCCGGTGGACTTTCTGAAACAGATATTTATCACTATGACGATAATGGTGTCCTTCTGACCATGGAAAACTACTCTGTGAATACTCTCCACTATACGAAGTACTGTGAGTACGACTCAGAAGGAAGGCTCATAAGAGAGTACGCCATAAATAAAAACGACGTCCAGATCTGGGAGTATACATACGTAATCGAAGAACTTTAAAAATTTTTTCAAAAAGTTTCGAATATTTCTATTCCCCTGTGTGTCATATAAGCAGATGCACATTACAGGAGGTTTAGAAAAATGAAAAAGTTCAGAAATATTATTGTGTGTTTAATGGCAGTTTCTTTGGTTATGTCCGCAGCAGGTTGCAACAGCAGCAAGAGCCACGACAGAAAGAAAAAGGCAAAAGATGAAACAGAGGAATCCCAGACGATCGAAACTGACGAGTCAGCAGAGACAACTATCAATATTCATATAGAGGAAACGACAGCCACTTCTGAGGAGACGACCACAACCCCTCCGGAAGAATCCTCAGAAGGGCTTTTCGTTGATGAAGACGGCTATGCTGATCTCGGATTTACTCAGGGTCTTATCGAGATAGCTGATGAAAATTATGCATTCACAGGAACATCTCCTGATATGATCGATGTCACAGGCGGTTACAAAAGCATCGCTGATTATCAGGGCGAAGGTGATTCCGAAGCCAGAGACCGTCTCTTCGGTGAGTATTACTATAACAGCAACGGCGATCTGGTCCTCTTCTGCAGATACGGTGAAGAAGGTGATCTCGTTCATTCCGAGTATTACGAGTACGACGATCAGAATAATCTACTCGTAATGCAGATGTGGTCCAGAGACAGCTACCAGGATTCATCTTTTAAAGCATACGATTACAACGATGACGGTTCCATCGCTGCATTCCACTACGGAAAAGCCAGCGGATATATCTCATCCACTACTGTTTTCGAGTATGACGATCAGGGAAGGCTCATAAGTGAGACAGGCACCGTTACAGACAACGACGAACCAAACTATAAGTATGAGTACACATATAACGATGACGGATCTTACACAAAGATATATCTTGGCAGAAATTTAGATGGTGAGTTGGCAAATTCATCTGAAGGCTATGATCTGTACAACGCAGATGGTCTTCACACAGAATATTACACCGGCCCGCTCAGCAATGATTATACCTACTATACATATGATGAGAACGGCAGACTTATAGGCGATGAAGACTATTCAGGGTCGCTGTTCAAGGGTAATACCGTATACACATATGACGAAGAGGGACGCATGATCCAGAAGGACAGATATTACGCATCAGGATCCCTCAACTATTCGATCGTTTTCACCATCGAAGAAATGTAAGCCCCAAACAAATCTCTTTATAACTCCCCAACGAAATGGGCGACTCAGATCAAATGAGCCGCCCATTATCTTTAGTAATAGAACCTTAAGCGTCAAAAAAAGACCTCCGCCGAAGCGAAGGTCCTTATTAAGATCAATTCTAAAACTCTTATTAGCCGAGCTCTGCGAAGTACTTGATTGTACGAACCATCTGGCTTGTGTAGGAGTTCTCGTTGTCGTACCAGGAAACAACCTGAACGAGGTTATCAGCGCCAACCATTGTCTGTGTAGCGTCGAAGATAGAACCGAATGTAGAACCAACGATATCAGAAGAAACGATCTCATCCTCGTTGTATCCGAAAGACTCTGTAGCAGCAGCCTTCATAGCAGCGTTGATCTCTTCCTTAGTAACGGACTTCTCAACTGTAGCTACGAGGATTGTTGTTGAACCTGTAGGTGTTGGAACACGCTGAGCAGAACCGATGAGCTTACCGTTGAGCTCTGGGATAACAAGACCGATAGCCTTAGCAGCACCTGTGGAGTTAGGTACGATGTTGATAGCACCAGCACGGGATCTTCTGAGGTCACCCTTACGCTGTGGGCCGTCAAGGATCATCTGGTCACCTGTGTAAGCATGAACTGTTGTCATGATACCGGACTTGATTGTAGCGAGATCGTTAAGAGCCTTAGCCATTGGAGCCAAGCAGTTTGTTGTACAAGAAGCAGCAGAGATGATCTTGTCATCAGCTGTAAGAGATGTGTGGTTTACGTTGTAAACGATTGTTGGGAGATCGTTTCCTGCAGGAGCAGAGATAACAACCTTCTTAGCACCAGCATTGATGTGAGCCTGTGCCTTTTCCTTAGATGTATAGAAACCGGAGCACTCGAGAACTACGTCTACACCGAGCTCGCCCCATGGGCAATTGTTTGCATCTGGCTCCTTGTAGATCTTAAGTGTCTTACCGTTAACTGTGATTGTGTCCTCACCAGCTGAAACAGTATCCTTAAGAGCGTAAGAACCCTGAGCTGAATCGTACTTCAAAAGATGAGCAAGCATCTTAGGGCTTGTAAGATCGTTGATAGCAACAACCTCGTAACCCTCTGCACCGAACATCTGACGGAAAGCAAGACGGCCGATACGACCAAAACCATTAATTGCGACTTTTACTGCCATGATTAATTCCTCCTAAAATTCCCGAACCCGGGACTATATCTTTGTGTGCCAACTGCACCTTTCAAATGTTACAACAGTTTTACAATCAATACAATAATTAATAATAAGAAGATTGGGTGATTTTGTGGCAAATGAAAACTCAAAACCCTATATTTTTTTAAATTTCATATTAAAACGATTTTCACACGAAAAAATGTTCAGCAATATAAAACATCTCCCGAAGTCAGACATAAACTTCGGGAGAACAAAATGATCATATTTCTATTCTTTTCGGATCAGATCTCAGGCTTAAAGCAAGGCATAAATGAGAGCTTAAAGAGGTTAGCCTTATGCTTTCTGTCGATGAGCTCTTTCTTATCCGGATCATCGATCTTACCCTCTCTGATATAGACATCGAGTTCGGCATAAGTGAAACCGAGATTGTCCTCATCTGTCTTTCCGCAAAGGCCGTCAATAGGAGTCTTCTCTACAAGTTCATAAGGAAGTCCCAGGAGATGACCGATCTGTTTCATCTCAGTAACAGTGATGAATGAGCACGGACTGAAATCGCCTACGGAATCACCATATCGAGTTGAATAACCTACCCAGTCTTCAGACAGGTTACATGTATTGGCAACACGACCGTTGTTAGACTGTCCGACTGCATAAAGTGTCGTCATCCTGATCCTCGGAGGGATGTTCTGAATTGTCTGTGAACTTATCTCCATATCCTTCGGGAGGCTGTTAAGAACGCCGTCAACAGCTTCCTTGATATTGATCTCATAATTCTTGATACCCAAATGATCTACCAGAAGACGGGCACAATCGATATCGTGTTGCTCACCATTTGGCATCAAAACGCCGATAACGCGGTCCTTTCCGAGTGCTTCAACACAGAGTGCGGCTACGATGGAAGAATCCTTACCGCCGGAAATACCTACGATAGCATTACATCCCTTGCCATTCTCCTCGAAAAAGTTTCGGATCCACTCTACACATTCATTCTTAACTTTCAACACATCAAACTCGTACATACTAGTCACCTCGAACCTTAATAAACATCAACCTGACAGAATTTCATCGTCGTAAGTGCTGCCTCATGAGACTCAGGCGTTACTCCCGCACAGCAGGAACTGTCAACTGAAACCTTGATCTCAGGAAACTGTGCCTTGATGATAAGAGCATTGGACACAACGCAGATATCTGTGCAAAGACCTATAAGTTCTACTTCTTCGAATGATTTTTTGTTCCAGTTCGGCCATCCGAAGTTAGGCTTATCAACGATCTCGCGGCCCTCGACATAAAGACCGTCAGCGATCTGCCATCCTTTGCTTCCCTCGATACAGTGAACGACCGGAAGCTTCTTGCCTTCTGCAGTATCAAGATAATTATCATGATGGGTATCCCGTGTGAAGATAACCTCATCGCCGTTTTTGATGTACTCTTCGATCTTTTTCTTAACATTAGGAACGATAGCTACAGCTTCTTTTGTTCCGAGCGCCATGTCGATAAAGTCATTTTGCATATCGACGACTATCAATGTTTTCTTCATGCTAAAAACCTCCTTATTTCCTGTTTGTCGCAACGACACGCTTGATGCCGATGCCCTGATCTATAAACTTCTGTTCAAATTCAGTTCTTACGTTTTCCTTGTCGTACTCGCTATTTTGAAGTTCGCGGGTAAGTTCCGAGAGTTCGAATCCGCAGAACTCGAACTCTTCCAGGGAGAAATCGAAGAGGATGTCATTATCGGTCTTCATCCAGATCTGACCGCCGTTCTTGAGCATCTTCTTATACTGTACGAGAAAATCCCTATATGTAAGCCTTCTTTTCGGCTTGTTTCTTCTGGACCAAGGGTCGCTGAAGTTAAGGAACATCTTATCGACCTCATCCTCTTCGAAATAGTTTTCGAGAAGGTTGGCGTCAACGTTCAGGAAGAAAAGATTCGGGATCTCCTCATTGTGTGCTTTTTCGATAGCTGCAAGGATGACGGATGAATCACGCTCAAGGGCGATATAAAGGACATCCGGGTGTTTTACTGCCATCTCGGTGCAGAATTTGCCCTTGCCGCAGCCTATCTCCAGGAACAGTTCGCATTCCGGCAGAAATCCGCAGACCTCACGCCATTTTCCTTTGTTCTGGAGCGGGTTTTCAAACCAGCGCTCCTTACAGCGTTCCATTCTCTCGGGAATATGTCTTTTTGTTCTGGCTCTGGCCATTACTTTGTCACCTCATCATTGATCTGTTCGCAGATGCGCACTGATTCCATCGCATCCTTTGCGTAGTAGGTCGCGCCTATCTGATCGGCAACGTCCTGGGTAAGGACCGCGCCTCCGACAAATGTCGGAACATCAAGTCCCTGCTCCTTAAGAGCTTCGATAGTCTTTCTCATATATACGACCGTCGTCGTCATAAGCGCCGACAATCCGACAGCTATCGGCTTATATTCCCTGACCGCGTCGCAGATAACGGAAGCCTTAACGTCCTTACCGAGATCGATGACCTCGAAGCCGTAGCTCTGAAGTACTACCTTGACGATATTCTTACCGATGTCGTGAACGTCAGCCTCAACTGTCGCTATAACGATAGGTCCCTTTGTGGAAGACGAATCAGTCTTGATATTCTTTCTTATCTCATCGAAAACGAGTTTTGCAGTCTCAGCTGATACCATAAGCTGCGGCAAGAAGATCTTCCCCTTGTCGTAGTCATTTCCGACCTTATCCAAAGCAGGGATAAGAGAATCCGATACGATCTCAAGCGGAGTCTTATCTAGCTTACTTGCTTCTTCAACTGCCTTATGCTTCTGGCCTTTGACGATAGCATCAAACAAAGGATCTCCTGAGGATTCTTCTGTCTTTGCGGTGCCACCTTCAGCAGGTGCTACGGCTGCAGCGGAAGTAGCCGCAACGGTTACGTCGTTAGCGTGTCTTTCAATATAATCAGTTGCATTCTCGTCCTTAGCATTAAGGACTTCGAACGCATCGATCGCACTCATGAGCTCCCTGTCAAACGGATTAAGGATAGGAAGTTTCAAACCTGCGAGCATTGCCATAACGATGAACGTTCTGTTGATCAAAGGTCTGTTCGGAAGACCGAAGGATACGTTACTTAAGCCAAGACAGGTGGAGCAGCCGAGTCGGTCGGTTACGTACTTAACGCACTTGACCGTCTCCATTACTTCTTTCTGCTGGGCACTTGCCGTAAGTACCAAACTGTCGATAATGAGTCTTTCCTTACGGATTCCGTACTTAGCAGCTTCATTAACGATATTCTCGGCGATCTTAAATCTCTCCTCAGCCGTCGGCGGGATACCGTCTTCGTCGATACATAGTCCGATCAATACTCCGCC
This sequence comes from Clostridiales bacterium, assembly GCA_017649645.1. Lineage (GTDB taxonomy): Bacteria > Bacillota > Clostridia > Saccharofermentanales > Saccharofermentanaceae > Saccharofermentans. The sequence continues at coordinate 139,720 of JAGCGK010000124.1, forward strand.
GTACTTAGCAGCTATCGGGAAAACATTATCCATGATCTCCTTTTTGCCGTTGACCGAGTTAATGAGCGGGATTCCGTTATAGATCCTGCAGGCATGTTCAAGAGCCTTAGGATCGGTACTGTCTATCTGAAGCGGAACATCGATAACTTCCTGAAGCTGCTTTACGAGGCTTACCATTACGGCTTCCTCATCGATATTTGGGATACCTACGTTAACATCAAGAACATCAGCGCCCTTCTCGATCTGCTTAACTCCCTCGTCAACGATATCGTAAAGACGTCCCTCAAGGATCGCTGCCTTCATCTTCGGCTTACCTGTCGGGTTAAGTCTTTCTCCGCATCGAATGACCCTGTTGCCGATCTCGACCATTGTACTCGTACCGGTAACGATGGTCCTGTATGGCTTAGGATCGTATTTAAATTCATGTTTCTTGGATTCTTCTATACTCTTTTGAATATGCTCCGGAGTCGTTCCGCAGCAACCGCCGAATCCGGCGATACCTGCTTCGATCATCTCACCGATATAAAGCGCATATTCATCAGCATCTATATCATAGTATGTATTCTCTCCGTCAAATCGCGGAAGTCCTGCATTAGGTTCAACCAGAAGCGGCTTTTCCGCAACAGCAGTGATCCTCTTTACGATAGGCAGAAGTTCACGAGGTCCAAGAGAACAGTTGATACCGAGCATATCAACTCCTAGAGCCTCAAGAGTGGTTACCATCTGCTCAGGTGAAGCTCCTGTAAGTGTCTTACCGTTATCGCTAAATGATACGGAAGCGATCAAAGGCAGATCCGAATTCTCCCTTACCGCGAGGATCGCAGCCTTAAGTTCGTAAAGATCTGTCATCGTCTCCGCGATAAAACCATCGACCTTACCGTCGGCAAGTCTTACCTGCTCTGCAAAGACTTCATATGCATCGTCAAATGAGAGGTCACCCAAAGGTTCAAGAAGCTTTCCGCACGGACCGATATCATAAAAGCAGTACTTATCCTTACGGTCACCGATCGCAGCTCTCGCGTTCTTGATGGCGCCTTCAATAAGTCCGGCCATATCAATGCCCTTGTCAGTCGTATGGAATCTGTCACATCCGAAAGTGTTGCAGGTAATGATATTCGCACCTGCCTCAAGATACTCTCTGTGGATCCTTTGAACAGTTTCAGGTTCTATTGTGTTCATCTCGATGCTCTGAACACCGGTCTTAATACCGTACTTCTGAAGCATCGTACCGAATCCGCCGTCAAAAAATATAAAGGACTTACCAAACTGGTCTTTTATGCTCATTCTAGAAAACTCCTCATGACATTTAACCTCATTATCCTATCATATTTATATGTACCGGTATACAAAGTATCATTAGTATTATTGACGTTTTTCCACCAACAATACGGAATGGATGGATCTGCCGTCGCTTTTCTTCTATCGAGTTTTTTAGTTAAAACTTAAGCTTTGAATCCTATCAGTCCCGTCATTGATTTAAAGGGATGCATCATGTTACAAGGATCAAGTTCTATCCCGATCTTACTGATCTCAGGGATCAGATCAAAGATCTGGCGCTGCATGGACAAAGGTACGTCACCGTAGCCCGGTGCGTAGCGGAATGTCTCTTCTTTTAAACCGAGTTTTTTCTGATACTCGTCAGTCACAACTTCAATGAGACTGTTGGCACACGCATCAAGAAGGACCATCTTAGATGGCTCGGAATCCTTATATTTGGAGATCCGCTTGTCAACGGCAGAACCAAGAGTCGAAACAAGGATGCAGAGGCAATCGCTCTGTTTTCGAGAAAAAAGGCCAAAGGTAGATCTGTAATCCAGATTCAGATCAACGTCCACGTAGTACTTGGAACCGTCGAAATGAAGCGGATAAAAACGATGGAGGAACTGAGGCCTTGCGACCTTCTTGATCTCCTCCATTGCAGACTCGACCATAAGGAGCTGCTCCTCATCAGGAGCCTCCTTAAGACCGAGATATTTAAGTGCTAATTTGATGTCTTCGCTCAAATCATCTTCTCCGTGAGCTTGAGACCGCCGATCACATGGAAGTGGATATGCTTAACGGTCTGACCGCCGAATTCACGGCAGTTGTTGATGACTCTGAAGCCCTCGCCGAGATTGTTGATCTCTGCTACCTTGGAAATAGCACGGGATACGTCGCCAAGAACCTTGTCTGCATCAGCGGAAGATGCGAGATCGATGATATCCTCGTAATGCTTCTTCGGAACGACCAAAACGTGTACCGGAGCTACAGGATTGATATCGTTAAAGCAGTAAACGTTCTCATCCTCGTAAACTGCTGTTGAAGGGATCTTCTTCTCGATAATGTCACAAAAAATGCACATAAGCTTTCTCCTTTGTTTTTATCTATTCTTAAGATATCACATTTAATACTTTACAAGCCGTACGAATAGTAAACATCCTCAAAGATTTCGGTATCTGCAATTCCGTCTACCTTGTTCTGGAGACTGTCATCAAGGTCATCATACTTGAGCGAGTAATACTCATCGCCGTTTACAAGAATAACTGTCCTTTCTCCCGCAATAACGCCGTAAATATAAAGCTCAGTACCTGCAGGAACAGTTACTTTCTCATCAGATTCTAATGTGCGGAAATCAAAGTCTATCGCCGTTACAAGCGGATAACCAAAGAATGTAACTGCTCTTTGTATATCTTCCAGGTCTTCAGGGATCATCTCTTCATTAAGAAGATAACTGTCAACATAAAAATATGTTCCAAGAAGATCGATCCTCTTAGAAAAACAGATAAAATGTGCCGAGTTGCATTCTGTAATTACAAGGCCCGTGTCAGAAGGGTAAAAATCGATACTGAAATCAGTAGCATAACCCATCAATGAACCTTTGACGGTTACCGGATCAGATATCTGTTCATTTCCCGTAAAAGGAAGGAAGGTAACTTCTACATCATCATCATATCCGGAAACCTGCAAAGCGAGAGAATAATTGCCTTCCCTGCAGAACAGAAAAGCTTCCGTACTGTATATATTTCCCGCAAATTCTGTTTGAGCGATCTTAACGTGAGTATCCATATCTGTTACGGTCATTTCGATCTTAGCCGGAGCCTGATTATCTATCGGAGAAAAGGAGATCGTAACATTAAGGCCCTTACCGGTATAAGGATCTTCGAAATATGTATCAAGTATAGTCTCTTCATTGATGTTAGAGATGAAATCCATATCCCATCCGAGATTTCTTATAACGCAATCCTCGACAGAGAACATATCAGGATCTTTGAAATCTTTCTCTCCACCATAAATACAATAATTCGTGAACGTGAGTGTGGAAACCGGATCATTCGGATCGTATCCGCCTGCTTTCTCGGCTATAACCGTTACTCCGTTATAACCGATCAGATAATCAATGTCTGCGCTTCCCGTTATTCCGGTTCTGCTTTCAACATATTCTTCTTCCGTCATTTCTATGTTGAAGATATCTTCAAATGTGTACTCGTAACCTGAAGCGACATCATAAGAATATGCCTCTATATAGTCGAAAAGGACACCGTCATTCGGATTTCCCGCATAAGCCAGATAGTGAACGGAAAAGCTGAATATCTGACTATCTGCCCTTGCTACAGTGATCTTCTGAAAACAGTTAACTACACCGTCTGCATCCGGAAGAGCATCGAGGATCTCAAAGAGCATATCTTCAGTATTACTCTCATTGAACGAATCAATACAGGATGCAAGATTAGGATATTCAGCTATAGTCGCATCAGAAAGGTAGATATTGGCTGTTCGAACAGATTGTTCTTTTTCTCCGTCAAAAGTAGTTGAGTTTGCAATAAAATATTCCGGGACAAAACCGTAATCCTCCTGAGGAACTTCAGTCGGTGTCGGCGTAGTCTCAGTCGGTTCAGTTTCAAAAGAAGTCTCGGTCGTCTCTGTAACAGTAGTAGATTCTGTTTCTTCCGAAGAAACATCCTTAGATCTGACTTTTATCTCATCAGGAGACTTGGCATCACAAGATGTCAGCGATGCCAACATCACTGCAAATACCATAGTTCCTGCTATCAAATTCTTAAACGATTTCATATTTTATCCGAGCTGTTCAGTAATAACTTTTGTAGCTACATCCAAAGCATCGTTTATCTTGGATGTATCTTTACCGCCGGCCTGAGCCATATCAGGGCGTCCGCCGCCTCCGCCTCCGCATGCCTTAGCAGCCTCGCGGATGATATTTCCGGAATGAACTCCTGCCTTAACGGCATCCTGTGTAGCCATTGCTACGAACAACACCTTGTCGCCGTTAACACTAGCAAGGAATACAACGCCTGAACCGATCTTATCTCTGATCCCGTCAGCGATCTCACGGAGAGCAGATGCATCGTCACACTCAACCTGAGCAACAACAGCCTTGAATCCGTTGATATCCTTAGCTTCGGAAACAGCCTTACCGGCCTGATCTCCGGAAGCCTTCTTGCTGATCTCTTTAAGTTCCTTCTCCAAAGACTTGATATCAGCAACGTTCTGCTCTGCCTTCTTAACTATCTGGTCCTTGTTTACCTTAAGGACAGAAGCGATCTCGGAAATCGTCTTTCTGTCTTCCTTAGAAGCTTCGTAACAAGCTAGACCTGTGATAGCCTCGATCCTTCTTATACCAGCAGCTACACCGGATTCGGATACGATCCTGAACTGACCGGCCTGACCACTGGTTCTTAAGTGTGTACCACCGCAGAACTCCATTGAGTAAGGAGCATCGATGTCACCAACTGTTACGACACGAACCTCTTCACCGTACTTCTCACCGAACAATGCCATAGCTCCGAGCTTCTTAGCCTCATCGAGCTTCATTACTCTGGTGATAACAGGAAGATCCTCGAGGATGATCTCGTTAACCTTCTTCTCAACGATATCGAGTTCCTCAGATGTCATAGCCTGAGGATGTGTAAAGTCAAATCTCAATCTGTCGCTTGCAACATAAGAACCGGACTGCTCAACATGATCTCCGAGAACTTCCTGCAAAGCCTTCTGGAGAATATGTGTAGCCGTGTGGTTTCTTGCAATGGACAATCTGTTCTTCTTATCTACTTCGATGCTTACAGTTGAACCGCTGTTCAATGTACCTTTTGTAACCTTGAGAGTATGGAGGTACTTACCTGCGGCATCCTTATCAACTGAGATGACCTCAGCTTCAAAACCGTCTGTTACGATCTTACCTTCATCGTGGATCTGACCACCCATCGTAGCGTAAAGAACTGTCTTATCACAAACTGCGATGATGTCATCACCTTCGGAAGCACTGTCAACAACCTTCATAGAGCCTTCTTCAACAGCCTTAAGGATGTAGATGACCTTTGCTTCGCACTTAAGGTTATCGTAACCGTCATAAACCGTAGCGTTGGAATCCTTAGCAACTTCGTCAGGGATCTCGCTTACGCTCAAAGCAAGATCAGCCTTTGCCTTAGTAGCAGCTCTTGCTGTCTCCTTCTGCTTTTCCATTGCAGCCTTGAAGCCTTCCTCGTCAACCTTGAGGCCTTCTTCTTCAGCCATTTCAACAGTAAGCTCGATCGGGAATCCGAATGTATCGTAAAGATAGAAAGCGGAGTCACCGTCGATCTCCTTGGAACCTGCCTTGTTCTTGTCATCAAGGATCTTCTTGAATTCCTTCATGCCGTTCTCAAGAGTACTTTCAAATCTTGCGATCTCCTTATCAAGCTCGTTCAAGATGAACTCACGGTTCTTTGTAAGGAGCGGATAACTGTCATCATAGACCTTATCGATGTAGATCTTGGCAAGGCCAAGGATGTGCTCCTTTGTCATGCCGAGAGCTCTAACGTGTCTTACAGCTCTTCTGATGAGACGTCTTAATACATAGCCTGCACCTGCATTTGAAGGAACAAGCTTAGCGCTGTCGCCAATGAGCATAACGCTTGTACGGATATGGTCTGCAAGGACACGCATCGATTTTGTAAGCTTCTCATCGGAGTCATACTTAACTCCGGAAGCATTCTCGATATAGCTGATAGCTTCCGTGAAAAGATCTGTCTTATAAACATCCTTCGTTCCGTTAAGGAATGCAAGGATTCTCTCAAGACCCCAGCCTGTATCAACATTCTTCTGCTTAAGTGGTGTGAGGTGTCCGTCCTGATGCTTCTCATACTGCATGAAAACATCGTTACCGATCTCGGTATACTTTCCGCAGTCACATCCAGGTCCGCAGTTAGGACCGCAGTCAGGAATATCAGCGATATAGAACATCTCACTGTCAGGACCGCAAGGACCATACTCAAGTCCCCACCAGTTGTCATCTGCACCAAGATAGTAGATATTCTCAGGCTTGAATCCGGAAGCGATACGGAACTTAGCACCTTCCTCATCTCTAGGAGCGTTCTCGTCACCTGCGAAAACTGTTGCAGCGAGGTGATCGTTATCAAATCCGAAAACCTGTGTAAGGAGTTCATAACTCCACTTGCATCTTTCTTCCTTAAAGTAATCACCAAGGCTCCAGCTACCCATCATCTCAAAGAATGTAACGTGGCTTCTGTCTCCTACTGAATCGATATCGTTTGTACGAACGCAACCCTGAACGTTACAAAGTCTTGTACCCAAAGGGTGCTTTTCTCCAAGAAGATAAGGCATGAGAGGCTGCATTCCGGCGACGTTAAACAAAACGCCTGTTGATCCGTCAGATACCAGCGAAACGGCTCCGACATCCACATGGCCCCTCTCTATATAAAATTCCTTCCAGGTCTTTCTAAGCTCTTTTGAAGTAAATTGTCTCATCGGTGATACTCCTTAATAATAATAACAAGTGCTAATTATAAACCGAATGAAACAATAATTCAATTAACTATTCATCTGTCCTTGAAAACTACATTTTCGTGAGCTTTCTTAAGGAATGCCTCATAAGCCTCGGAGAAACTGCTGTCACCTTCAAGGGTGATCTTAACTCCCTCATCATCTCCTGTTCCTTCGATAAAAGAAGTCAGATTTGTAAGAAGAGAGAAAAATCTCGGTGTAGGGCTTACTTCGATAAAGAATGTAAGCTTGCCCTTTGCCCAGTTGTCATTGATCATTCCCTTGACGTTTATCTCGTTTCTTATGTAGTTAAAGACTTTCAAGACAAGCTCAGGCTCTCCCTCGACGGTCATGCTAAGATTTATCGAATGACCATCCGAGTAGGCATCAACGGAACCGCTGATCTTGTCTTTTACGTACTTGATATCACAGTCGATGTACTGTTCTTTTCCCAGTGACTCGACCTTGGTTCCGATCCTGTCGATCCTGAACTGACGCATGGATTCACGGATAGCCTTGGCTTCGCCGTTACCTTCAATGCTCTTCTTGTAGATATCGTTATCAATGGCGAAAAGATAATATTTGTTTTCTTCCCAATACAAAGCAAGTGGAGAGATCATCCTGTCCTTCTCGATACAGTTGGCAGGATCTTTCTCCGTGAGCTTATAGCCGTATTTGATCTTCAGAGCCTCCTTTTCCTTGATGGCTCTTCTTATGGAATTCATGAGAGAGACGAATGCTCTGGTAGGCTTTTGACGCTCGCAGGCAATGAAGGAAACATACTCGTCATTATCAAAATAGGACGGCCACTGTTTCTTGATCTTATCGGCTATCTTCTCATCGACGATAGGAGTAGCGTTTACAGCGTCCAAAAGAAGATGAACTTCATCCATCGTAAACTCAGTAGGAGCAACATTTCTTATGTAGGAATTCTTGCCCTTGAGCTCGATCCAGTCCTTGGTCTGGCCGATCATGAGGCGCTTATATTCATTGATGACGGTTATGTCCGAATAGATGGACTTGCGTTCAAAATCGTCACCGAACAAATCTTTCAGATATTGTCTTAAGTGCTCTACGGTAACGGAGCCGTTCTTCTCATCGTTGGAAACCTTCTTAAGGAAGTAATCATAGATCGCTATGGTCTTATGCTTCGCGTACTGTTTTCCTGCCATTTGCCAAACCTCGCTTTCTTCTTCTCGTCCTATAAATCGTACATTCATATGATACTAAGAAAGCGAGGTTTTTGCAAAAGAAATCAGACTCTGGCTTCGTTGTTCTTACGTTGGATCGTCTTTATGGATGCACCGAACATCCTGTGGATCTTGTCGATCTCCTCAATGAACGCGTCGATCCCCTCTATCGGAGCCTCCATTGCCTTAAGGATCCTTAAAAGTTCAAAGGTCCTGCCGGAAGCATAGTAACCTTCCTCGAGGTGTCTTATGAACCTGTCGCGATTTAATGCGGATCTGGCAGAAGAAGCCGCAAAACTCGTTCTGTACGAAGATAGGGCAAGCTCGTCGGCAAGGACCTTTGTAACGCCACTGTCAAAGCCTTTGAGGGCTTTACATATGTTGATGGTAAGTTCGAATGTTAATGTCTTCAGATCGTTTTCCATACTTTTTCCTCCGCTTGATTTTTGTAGTTAAAAGGTAGCACGTTGAAAGCCCGAAAAAATCGACAAAAAAAACAATAATCGACAATTGCGACAAAAAATGCTCAAAAGTGCTGCCACATCGGGGAAAAATATTTTTGAAATGGATGTTTTATCGTGTTATTATTGTTCACGTATTATTATTAGCGAGGGTTACTATGAAAGTATTTGACAACATTGCACTAGCTGCAGCACAGATCATGATCCCGGAGGATGGTACAGACCTTAACAAGTGGTCAGTCATTGCCTGTGATCAGTACACCAGTGAACTGGATTATTGGAAGGAAGTCGAGGCTAATGTCGGCGACGCACCTTCAACATTAAGACTCATCCTTCCTGAGGTATATCTCGGAATCGAAAACGATGAGCAGATCTCCGAAAGACTTAAGAAGATCGCTGAAACGGCGAATTCATATATCGAAAACAACATTTGGAAGACTCTTGGCGAGGGAGTGATCCTTGTAGACAGAGCTACTTCCCTTCACCCGTCACGTAAGGGCCTTGTAGCAGCAGTTGATCTCGAGCAGTACAGCTTCGAGCCGGGCAACAAGGAAAAGATCCGAGCAACCGAAGGAACTGTTTTAAGCAGGATCCCACCTAGAGTAAGGATCAGGGCTAATTCACCTGTTGAACTTCCGCACGTAATGCTCCTTATCGATGATCCTAATGATACGGTCATCGGCAAGGCTATGGACGAGCTTAAGGCAAAAAACAGCAAGCCTATCTACGATACTGACCTTTTCGGAAAGTCAGGTCATATTACGGGATACTTTGTAAATGCGCAGACGGATATTTTCGATGAGATGACAAATGCGCTTGCTGAGCTTCTTGACAGGAGCGAAGACGGAATGCTCTTTGCAGTAGGTGACGGAAACCACTCCCTGGCATCTGCAAAAGCTCACTGGGACAACATCAAGGACGACCTGGATATCAAGGAAAGAGGCGATCATCCTGCAAGATTCGCACTTGTTGAGATCGTTAACATCCACGATAAGGGATTGGACTTCGAGCCTATCCACAGAGTCGTTTTCGGAATGGATAAAGAGAATCTCCTTAAAAAGGCTATGGAGTTCTTTAAGGACAATGACGCGAGCATCGGAACAGAAAAGATCGAAGGCGCTCAGAACATCGTATTCGTAGCAGAGGGCTGTGACGATACCGTACTTCGCATTAAAAGCGCTCCACACACTCTCGCTGTCGGTTCCATTCAGCTGTTCCTCGACAGTTTAAGTTCCAACACGACTTTGGACGGTTCAGGTATCGAAGTTGACTATATCCACGGAGAAGATTCAGTTCGTTCGCTTGCCAAAAACGGCAACACGGGAATCCTTCTTCCTGACGTAAGAAAAGACTCCTTCTTTGAGACGATCTCCAAGGAAGGCGTATTCCCGAGAAAGACTTTCTCAATGGGTGAAGCGTTCGAGAAGAGATTCTATCTCGAAGCTAAGATGATCAAGTAATTCGCGGGAGATCATGATGAAAAGATCCGTTTGTGTCATTGGTGCAGGACTGTCCGGCCTTGTCTGCGGAATGCGACTGGCCCGTGCAGGCTTTGAAGTTCAGATCATAGAAGAGCTCTCATATCCGGGAGGTCTTCTCGCATCGAGCCGTATCGGCAAGGAATATCTGGAACTTCTTCCGCACCACTTAAGAAAGACTGACCGTGCGCTCCTGTCTCTTACAAAGGAGCTCGGTATCTCTGAAGGCATCTCATGGTTTGATTCCTTCTGGCACGGCCTTGCTTCCCGTAAAAAGCTGGGCTACTTCACCAACGGATTTACAGATCTTATCAACCGTCTCATGCAGGAGATCACGGATCACGGCGGAACGATCTACTATTCCACCACTGTAGCCGAGATCACCAGTAACGGTACTCCCGACAACAAATACTGCACCAGCTGCGTGCTCAGTAATTCAAGCCGTGTAGACTTCATAAGCGATTATGTTATCTTCACGGGTTCGTGCAGATCTTTCATCAATTCGAGCTATGGACTTCCGATAAGCATCAACATCAAAGACCAGCTCATGAATATCACATACCGCTCCGAATTCTGCCTTCTTCTCGTACTTAGGAGCAAGGTGTCGGACGTGTATTTCCAGAAGATCAATGACGGCAATCCTTTCCAAAGGATCGTCAATCACTCCAATTCATTCGGACTTCGTTCATACGGCGGAAATGTCGTATATCTCGTCGGCGATTGCTCTATCTCCGATCCTTTGTGGGTCGAGGATGACGCCAAGATCAAGGATACGTATTTCTCAGCTTACCGTAAGCTCTTCCCGGGCATCACGAAATCCGACATAAAAGCATGGCGTCTTACGAAGATAAGATATGCGGTATCGGAAAGATTCCCTGATACGGATCTTACCGAACCTTCACCTAATGTCTTCATCTGTTCTTCGGCGCTTGTTTCAACCAATTCGCAGTCACTGCCGGAAAACCGCATGGACGGTGTAGTGGCTCTTGCCAACAGGATATGTGAGAAGATCCTGAATAACGTTCAGAATGAGGAGGCTTCAGATGCCGAATAATCAGACCAAGAAAAACAACATCCTTAAACTTTTATTGCTTTTGGTGCCTCCGGTATTCACGTTCGTATTCTCGATCATCCTGATGCCTATGACAGATTCGCTTTATGTCATGACCTGGCATATCGCTCTCATGATACTCGGATTTTCCGTACTTCCTCTCACCTTCATGCTGTTCAAGGATTTTTCGAGCGGAGGCTACTTCTTATCGAAAACGATCGGCATCCTTCTTCTGAGCACCATCATCTGGACATTCACCTATATCGGCGTATGCAGATTCAATAAACTCTTCCTTATCATCGTTCTTGCTGCGATCACGGTATTCTGTTATGCATTCCCGCCGCTCCTTAAGAACACCAGGGAGAAGATATTCGATGATAAGGTCATCACGAATATGCTGATCGAGGAAATCATCTTCTCATTTGTATTCGTTCTCTTGTGCTTCTTCAAGGGTATGTATCCTGACATCGAAGGTCAGGAGAAATACATGGACTTCGGTTTCATCATGTCCATGATAAGATCTGATAAGCTTCCTGCCAACGATATGTGGCTTGCAGGACAGAAGATCAACTACTATTATTTCGGTCAGTTCGTCTATGCGATGATCATCAAGCTTTTCGGGTTTAATCCGAACTACGGTTATATGCTTTCGATGTGTACCGCCATCGCGATCCCGTTCGGTTCGGCTTATACGGTCGGTACGATGCTCATAGAGTTTTCGAGAAAGAGAGGATTCGAAGGTCATCCTGTGGCAAAGTACGTCTGCGGAGGTCTTTGTGCATTTACGGCGATCATCTTCGGTAACTCACATTCATTCTTCTATGATGAGGATTCTCTCGGAAACTCGTTCCTTCGTCTTCTTGCTGACCACGGCATCGACGTTGGTCAGACTGACGGTTTCTTCTATCCGGACAGCACGCGTTTTATCGGATGGAATCCTGATTCCAAAGTCTACGATGAGGCAGGAAAACTGATCGACGAAGGCGACTTCACGATCCACGAATTCCCGTTCTATTCTTATCTTGTCGGAGACCTTCATGCGCACGTTATCTCCATGATGGTAGTTATCCTGATCATTGCCGTAGCGATCGCGCTGCTTTACAAGGTCGAGAATCCGTCAGGCTATGAACTTAACAGGGGTTCGATATTCGGCCCTGCTAAGTTAAGCGTCATCAGCAAAGCTTCCATGCTCCACGAGCTGAAGCTTCTTAATGTTCCTGAGATCTTTATCATGGGTCTTCTTCTCGGCGTAGCTCAGATGACGAACTATTGGGACTTCTTGATCTACTTTATCTTCAGCGCAATGACGCTTCTTGTCTTCAACACGGTTAGATCGAAGTCGTTTATCTATCCTACGACATTTATCGCGTTCGCGCTTGATCTGGGACTTATCCTCTTTACTTATATGACATTTGCTGACAGAGTCGTGATCCACGTTCTCCTGCAGCTCCTTTTGACGGTACTTGCTTATCTGCTGGTGGTCTTCTTCCCTTCGGCTCTCACGAGAACGGCACTTGCTATGAACGTTCTGTTCTCACTCGCTTATATCCTCGCGATGCCGTTCAACATGAAGTTCGACCTTATCTCCAACGCACTTGCCAAGGTAACTCACCATTCACCTCTCTGGCAGCTTATGATCCTTTGGGGTATACACATTCTTATCTGCGTGATCTTCATCGTATTCACGATCATTTGCAAGAACTATATCGCTACCAAAAAGAAGAACAAGACGAGAGTTTCTCTGTTCAACCAGCCTGCTAACGGATATACAAATCCTGTCGCGAAATTCTTCGGTGAGAGAAACCTATGCGATATCTTCATCTGCGGTCTCTCCATCACGGGATTTCTTATGATCATCGCACCTGAGATCTTCTACGTAAGAGATATCTATACCGGCGGATACTTAAGATCCAACACGATGTTCAAGTTTACATTCGCAGGATTCATCATGCTCTCTCTCGCGATCGGATATATCGTCATAAGACTTTTCTGGTTCGCCAACAAGGAAGGCAACTTCAGCTTCCCTGCTTTCTCGATCGCTATCTTCTGTGCAGTGCTCCTTTTGGTCCCTGCGCACTACACGATCCTGTCTCTCGAGCAAAGAAGCGGTGATCTTAAAAAGTCCAACTTTAAGACACTGGACGGAACCCAATATCTGGCGACGTTTAAGAGCGGCGATCTTAAGTCAAATCCTAACCCCGGAAATCTACAGGAAGTAAAGAACTGTATCGACTGGATGAACGAGAATATTGACGGTTCTCCTACGATCTGTGAGGCTTACGGAGCTTCCTATACTTCCTACAATCTTGTTTCTGCGTATACAGGTCTCCCGACCGTTTTCGGATGGCAGACTCACGAGTGGCTCTGGAGATTCCACGGCATTGTTGATGAGGAGACTGACCTTCTCGTTGCAGATCCGGACCAGAACGTTTTCGATATGTACATAAATCCGAGACATGCGGATATCGACACGATATATACCGATCCTGACGGAGACGCAGTATGGCAGGCTCTCATGAGATATGACGTCCGTTATATCGTCGTTGGTCCTCTCGAGCGTGAGAAGTACGGTGACAGACTCTACTGTGCATTTACACAGTATCTGGAACCTGTTTACTCCAACTCTGAAGTAACTGTGTATAAGACCTACTGATCACTCGATGCTCTTAAGTGATTCCGCCATGTCGATCTTATCGATCTTACGGCGCATCACGAGGTCTACCGTGATCGAGAACAGCAATACAGTAAGAAGTGACAGCACGTAGCTGAATGGCATTATTATAACCTTATAGGTAACGATGTCCATCTTGATCTGCGAGATAACGAACGCGTGCAGGAACTTACCCAGAGGAACGCCGAACAGAAATCCCAGGAACACCAGGATAAAGTTCTCCCTGAACACGTAGCTTCCTGTCTCGAGTTTATTAAATCCCAATACCTTCAATGTCGCGATCTCGCGGACACGCTCGGTGATGTTGATGTTATTAAGGTTGAAAAGCACGATGAACGCGAGCAAAGCCGCACATCCTATAACGAGGATAACAACGTAATTAAGCTGCTTCATGGTCTCTCCGAAAGTCCTTCTGGACTCAGCCGTTACGCTCCAGGCCTTAACATGATCCGTATTCGAAGACATAGCCACACCGAACTCATAACCCTTGTCATCCGAGATATGATAAAGGGCTCCGTTCGGCTTATATTCCTCTTCGAAAACACTCTCATACGTATCAGCGTTCATGATCGCATAATGATATACATAATTCTCGAAAATGTAGTCTATCTCAGCCGTTATGGTCTCACCTTCATCGCCAACGTCAAAGGTTATCTTGTCACCCGGCTTAAGCTTATTAGTCGAAGCAAGCTTCGCACTTATCGCAACCTTTCCGTCAGAAGGAATACCGTAGTTCGTTCCCTCGTAGTGAGGCCTTACATATTCGATAAAACTCTCATCTGACGTAGCAAATAAGGTAACGTCTCTTATCGCTGCTTTACTTGTATGCTTAACGTTAGTCTCATAAAGAAGGACTTCCGAAGCTTTTGCTCCCGTCTTATCCTTTGCAAGTTCGAAGGCTTCCTCCATCTCTTTGGTGGTAGTGTCATCCGCAAATGTAACCGACAGATCATAAGTCATGATCTCGTCGTACTGGAAGTTAATGAGATTATCGATGGAATCCTTAAGACCGAATCCGGTAATAACGAGAGCCGTACAACCCGCTATACCGATTATCATCATCCACATCCTCTTTTTGAACCTGAAGACGTTACGTGCGGAAACCTTATGAAGGAACTTAAGTCTCTTCCAGATAAATCCGATCCTCTCTAAAAGTATCCTCTTACCCGACTGCGGTGCCTTAGGTCTTACAAGTTCAGCAGGCTCTTCGGTAAACTCTCCAAAGCAGGTGGCGATCGTAACGCCGACTGAACAGATAAGTGATACGGCAAGTGACAGAGCAAGTACCAGATAATCAGTCCTGAACGTTATCGGAGCAAATCCGTACATCATGTCATAGACTTTCCATATGACATAAGGAAAAAGCCTCGAGCCTCCGAAGAATCCTCCCACGCAGCCTATCACAGCGGCAAGACCCGAGTAGATCACATACTTCATCACGATCGCTGCCTTGGTGTATCCGAGAGCCCTCATCGTTCCTATCTGAACTCTCTCATCAGCTACCATTCTCTGCATCGTTGTGGAGCATACCAAAGCTGCGATAGCAAAGAAGAACATCGGGAATACTTCCGCCATTCCGTCAACGATCTTGGCATCGTTCTCAAAGCAGACATAACCTAAGTTCGTATCACGCTGCAATACATAGATCTCAGGCTCTTCAAAAGAATCTATCTTCACCTGATAGTGTCCCAGAAGCTGTGAGGTCGAAGCTGCATTCATCGACAGTTCCGACTTTGCTCTTCCGAGTTCATATACACCGTCAAAGTATTTTTGCAGTCCGTCTTCGTATTCTTTCTTGGCATCTTCCAACTCAGTGACGCCGTCTTCATATTCCTTTATTCCGCTATTGAGATCATTAATGCCTTTGTTGTATTTCGACTTGGCATCATCATATTCAGACTTCTGTGATTCAAACTCTTCATATGCTGAGTTATATGCTTCAAGACCGCTCTGATAAAGTGCCTCCGCTTCTTCGATCGAAGTGATCTGAGTTGTCACCTGTTCGAGCTGTCCCTTAACTTCTTCATACTGTGTCTCGACTTCGGTCAACGCAGCGACTAAAGCTTCTAATCCTTCCTGCGTATAAACAGGATCTTCGACATCACCCTGAGCTTCGAGCGCCAGAGCATAGCCGTCCTTTTGTTCAGTCAGGGTTTCCTTGGCAGTCTCAAGTTCAGGAAGCGCTGCCTCGAGTGTTTCCTTGGCCATTTTAAGATCAGGAAGAAGAGGTCTTACTTTCTCAAGTTCCTCGTTAGCAGCATCCAGTTCTTCTTTCTTCTCGGCGAAAGTCTCTTCTGCTTCGCTTATCTTTATCTCATATTCTTCGAGCGTGAGTTTGGCTTCATCAAGTTTCTCATCTGAAGAATCGATAGTATCCTTGGCATCAGCAAGTTCAACTTCAGCATCGGCTATCTGAACCTTGGCGTCATCGAGTTCTTCCCTGGCATCCTTAAGCTCCTGCTCTGCATCTTTTATCTCGTCATTGGCATCTTTTAAAGAATCATGGAATTCCTTTTGTCCTTCTTCGAGATCCTCTTTTGCCTCACCAATAAGATCATCAAATCTATTGTTGATCACTTCTTCAGTCTTAGCCTTAAGAACCTTCTCAAACTCATCTGCATTCTTCTCATATTCATCAGAATAGGATTCAAGGTCGCTGTCGAGCTTAACGAATACTTCCGTATAGTATTCGAAATCGAGACTGTCCTCCATGATGTAAGCAAAATAGCCTATGGATCCTCCGCCTACATCCGTTGTTCCTCTTTGGAAATTAAGATAATATGGGGATCTTACTCTTCCTACGACAGTGAACTCTTTATAGGAAAAACCGTCATCATCTTTAAGCACCAGATTGGTTCCGATAACATCAGGGCCGCACATATAACCGTCCAAAACGACCTCATCCGGACTTTGAGGAAGCCTTCCTTCTTCAAGTTCCAGATCGTTAACGTTTTGGGTCAATGTATGAAATCTTACGACAGCATAACCGACCGGTTCTTCGGTACTTCCGGGTTCCATCGTTACAGCCAGTGCATCTTTAAAGACAGCGCCCTGACATGATCTTATCCCTTCAACAGATGATATCTCTTCAATATCTTCTTTGGTAAATCCTATCGTGGATATGAGCCTATAGTCGAACAGCTCATGCTCCTTGATGTACTTGTCGCCCGTAGCCATGAAAGAAGGCATGGTGACACGAAGACCCGAAAAGAATCCGACTCCCAATGCGATTATCGCAAGGATAGCAAGAAACCTTACAAGACTTCCTTTTATCGATCGAAAAACAACTTTCCAGTAGCTGCGATTCATAGATCACCATTCAATAGCTTCAACAGGAACAGGATTTACATTTTCGACATTGCTTTCAACCTTACCGCTCTTAAGTCTTATGACTCTGTCAGCCATGGCGGTAAGTGCCGAGTTATGAGTTATGATAACGACCGTCATATTCTTTCCGACGCTCAATTTCTGAAGAAGCTTAAGTATCGATTTTCCGGTCTGATAATCAAGAGCACCTGTAGGTTCATCGCACAAGAGGAGCTTCGGATTTTTAGCCAGCGCTCTGGCTATCGCTACACGCTGCTGTTCACCGCCCGAGAGCTGTGCCGGGAAATTACTCTTTCTTTCTTCAAGTCCAACCTCAGACAGGATCTTTTCAGGATCCATTGGGTCTTTTGCAAGCTGGGTAGCCATCTCAACATTTTCGATAGCAGTAAGATTAGGGATAAGGTTATAAAACTGGAAGACAAATCCGACATCGTATCTTCTGTACAATGCCAGTTCCTTATCACTTAACTTGGATATCTCTCTGCCGTCCAGGAATACGCTTCCTGTCGTAAGCTTATCCATTCCTCCGAGAATATTAAGGAGCGTGGTCTTACCTGCTCCCGATTGTCCGAGAATGACGCACAACTCACCTTCATTAATATAAAAATCGGCGCCGTTCAAGGCATTAACCTGAACGTCGCCTGTTTTATAGATCTTCTTTACATCTTTGAATTCAATATATGACATTTACTGCTCGTCCCTTGCTATAACTCGTACCGGTCTTACCAAATATCCGTCAAAGCTTATCTTCTTTTTGCTCTGGATATCCAGGATAAGTCTCGGACAGTTATCAAAAGCAAGATTGCCTATCTTAACTCCGTCAGGAACTCTGCAATAAGACAGCTTATCGCAAAGGTAGAAAGCTTCATAACCAATGGAGACAACACTTTCCGGGATATAGATATATTCCAGATCCTCACAGCTCATGAAGGCATAATCATCGATCCTCATTATCGTATCAGGAAGGATTACTTTGGTAAGCTGATCGCAGTTGAAAAATCCCTCTTCGCCGATCGCAGTGATATTGGAATCTTCATCAAATCTCAGTTCAAAGAAGTCATTATTCATTTCAGGCATAACAACTTCACCTTCACCGTAGATCGTGCAAACGCCGTTCTCATCGATCTTGAATCTGGCATCCTTACCGCAAGATCCCTCAGCCGGGATCGAATGAGAAAAGTCGGAGTTCATTACAAGATGGGTATAAGAGATCGATTCAAGCGGAAGAAGAAAGAAATCCTTAGTCGGCTCACCGCTTTCAAATACACCGTCATGATATGTATTCGGGTTATCCCATGTTATGTCGAGTGTCTGCCACTTTCCGTCAAGGTATACCACGTTCCAAGCATGGTTACTGTTGGTATCATTATCGACGTCAATATAAAGCCACATTACGTCATAATCATAACCGCTTCCGTATACTTCCGATGCCGGAATTCCGCAGCATCTGCAAAGACCGACGAAAACATTGGAAAAACCTTCACAGATAGCGATCTTTCTTCGAAGGAGCGTTAAGACATCATCCTGATATCCTACGTCGTTATCGTAATCGAGCTGATCAAGATCGTAGTACATCTCGCTTGTCAGATAAGTATAGATCGCAAAGACCTTCTCATAATCGTTCTTGCAATCTTTAGTAAGATCTTCAGCAAGTTTTTTGACATCAAACTGATCATATTCGATATCTCTCTGGTCTTTAAGGAAAGCATCATACGGATCACCGAACATGGAAAGCTTTTCCATTCTCTGCCTGTTAACCTCATATGACTTAGCCATAACAAAGAATACTTCACCTTCAGTATTCATTGAGATTACAGGAGCTTCATCATAGAAGGAACGATCGGAAAAAGTGACAATGAGTGAGATGAAATATGCTTCTCCCTGCTCAAGTCCGGAAGCATCGATCTTCATTTCAGAATCACCGACCTCGGAGATCATGAGCTTAGTGTCGTAATAACCTAAGACCTGGACATCCCACTTAACTCCGGCACCTTCAGGTTTCATTACAAGATAATTATCTTCAACTGCCACCGTCAAAGATTCACCCGGCTCACCGTAATATGTGTAATCCTCGTAAGGTGCTACATACATGGAAGGATTAAATAGATTCGGATCACTGTTCCTTCGTTCATTTCTCATAGATCTTCTGATGCCGGAACTCCTTTCCGCATCACGAACATCACCACCCCTAACAGCAGAAACTGTTAACGGAAGCATAACCAAACAAAGTAACAAAGAAACAATGCGCTTTACCATTTTACCTAAACTCGATCGCAGCCTTTACAGCTTCATCTGCTGTAAGCTCGACCTGCTCTCCTGTCTGACGATATTTTACTTCTACTATTCCCTCTGATGCGCGTCTTCCGACTGTTATCCTTACAGGGATACCGATAAGATCGGAATCCTTGAACTTAACGCCCGGACGCTCATTTCTGTCATCGATCAAAACTTCGATGCCTGCATCGAGGAGTTTATTATAGATATCCTCTGCAAGCTTCATGCACTCTTCATCGACAACCTTTGTCGGAACAACAACGACCTTATAAGGTGCAACCTCTGTAGGCCACTTGATTCCGTCCTCATCATTGTACTGCTCGATAACTGCAGCAAGTGTTCTTCCAACACCGATACCGTAGCATCCCATGATCATTGGATTTTCCTTGCCGTCCTTGTCGAGATATACACAGTTCAAAGCCTTGGAATACTTAGTTCCGAGCTTGAAGATATGTCCTACTTCAACGCCTCTGCACATAGCGAGCGGCTTTCCGCACTTAGGACACTTGTCACCCTCAACAACGTTTCTTACATCAGCTACCTTTGTAGCTTCGAAATCTCTTCCGTAGTTAACGTTCTTGAAGTGATAATCTGTCTCGTTAGCACCTACGATGAAATTCTCCATAGCAAGAACTTCAGGATCAACGATGAGGTCGACTTTTTCCTTAAGATCTACAGGGCCTGCAAAACCGACCTTAGCACCTGTGACCCTCTCAACATCCTCAAATGCAGCAAGGTTCATCTCTGTTGCATCGTAAAGGTTACCGAGCTTAGTCTCGTTGATCTCACGATCGCCTCTTACCATAACTGCAACGATCTTACCGTCGATATCGTAAAGGATCGTCTTAGCAAAGTTTGCAGGCTCGGAATTCATGAATCCCATGAGTTCCTCGATAGTCTTAACGTTAGGTGTATGGATCTTCTCAACTTCCTTCATCTCGAAGTCCTTAGCAGGCTCCGGCGGGATAGTTGAAGCTTTCTCTTCGTTAGCTGCGTAAGAGCACTCTGTACAGTAACAGATAGCATCCTCACCGACTACGCTCTTAACCATGAACTCCTGTGAACCGGAACCGCCCATGGCACCTGAGTCAGCATCTACGATGATGTAGTCTAAGCCAAGTCTGTCGAAGATCTTGCAGTAAGCCTTGTACATTGCGTTGTAGGACTCATCAAGACCTGCCTCGTCAGCATCAAAGGAATAAGCATCCTTCATAACGAACTCACGAGCACGCATAACGCCGAATCTCGGGCGCTTCTCGTCACGGTACTTGTGCTGAATCTGATATAAAGTAACAGGGAGCTGCTTATATGATCTGATCGTATCTCTTACAGCCTCCGTGAAAGGTTCTTCGTGCGTAGGGCCAAGACAGAACTGACGTCCGCCTCTGTCAAGAAGTCTGAACATCTCAGGACCGAACTTATCCCATCTTCCGGAAGCCTGATAAACTTCTGCCGGGAGAACTGCAGGCATGATGAGCTCCTGTGCTCCTGCCCTGTCCATCTCTTCTCTTACGACTCTCTCTACGTTCTTATACGCCTTGTAACCTACAGGCATAAAGGAATATATTCCCGATGCAACCTTACGCATAAGGCCTGCGCGAAGCATGAGCTGATGTGATGGGATTTCAGCATCGGAAGGAACCTCTCTCTGGGTTGCCATGAATAACTTGGATACTCTCATATTTGTCTCCTGCGAAATATTATTATAATAAGCACAAAATATTATAATTGCAGGGAGAAGATTTTGCAAATCTGATCGCTTAATACCCAATCATTTTTCGAGCCATTCCTATCAGATAGACAGGCATCTATATTTTCTTATTTCTCGAAAACATTCACCGGCGTCTAAATCAGGCGAAAAGAAGGATGATCCTGTAGATCAGGAAAGCGATGACCCAGGCGTAAGCAGACTGCATCAAAGCGACCATCGTTCCCTTGAACTTATTTCCGAATTCCTTTCTGATGGTAGCAAAAGCAGCTACGCAAGGAGTATAGAGCAAAGTGAATACCAGGAACGAATAAGCGGATGCTGTCGTGAAGATATCACCCATCGCTACATCTCCGGTCGTTAATACCTCAAGGATACTTACTACGGCTTCTTTTGCCATGAATCCGGAGATAAGAGCAGTAGCTGCTCTCCAGTTGCCGAAGCCAAGCGGCTTAAAGATAGGTGCGATGAACTTTGCGATCTGTGCGAGCATTCCCGCTTCGCTGTTTGTAACAATGTTAAACCTGATATCGAAGCTCTGGAGGAACCAGATTATTACGGATGCAGCAAAGATAACGGTGAATGCACGGACGATAAAATCCTTAGCTTTTTCGAACAGGAGAAGGAATGTCGTCTTAATGCCCGGGATCCTGTAATTAGGAAGTTCCATTACAAACGGAACGGACTTTCCCTTATAGACCGTATTCTTAAGGATAAGTGCCATCAGGATAGCAAGTACCAATCCCATGATATAAAGCGACAAAGTAACAAGTCCCGCGTGATTCGGGAAGAACATCGACGACATAAAGCCGTAGATCGGAAGTTTCGCGGTACAGCTCATGAACGGCAGGAGCATGATGGTCATCTTCCTGTCTCGCTCTGATGAAAGTGTCCTCGATGAAAGAACTGCAGGAACGGTACAGCCGAAGCCGATAAGAAGCGGCACGAAGCTTCGTCCCGAAAGGCCGATCTTTCTAAGGAGTTTATCCATGATATATGCTACTCGAGCCATGTAACCCGAGTCCTCCATGATGGAGAGGAAAAGGAAAAGGACTATGATCGTAGGAAGGAACGAAAGGATACTTCCTATTCCCTTGAGCGCACCGTCGCAAAGAAGGCTTATGACTACAGGGTTGGTGCCGAAATCGGTCATTCCGCCCCTTAAAGCCTCTATTCCCTTCTCGATCAATCCGTCACAAAGGTCAGTAAGATTTCCTCCGATAAGGTCAAAGGAAAGATAGAAAACGACAGCCATGATAAGGAAGAATATCGGAAGTCCGAATATCTTATGTGTAAGAACTTTATCGACGGCAACTGACATCTTATGCTGCTTGGTGTCCGTAGACATCTTTTTGACCGTCTTTTCGACCGCATCAGCTATAAATTCATAACGCATGTCGGCTATGGCAGCCTGCGCATCTACGCCCGCCTCGTTCTCGAGCTCGATAAGCGTATGTTCTATGGTCTCGATCTCATTTTGAGAAAGCTTGAGTCTTTTTGCCATGGACTCATCACCTTCGATGAGTTTTGTAGCCGCAAATCTTCTGCTGATCCCTGCATCTGCAGCATGATCCTCGATCATATGCATCAGAGAGTGAATAGCTCTGTGGACTTCACCCGTACAATAGTCTACGGTCTTCGGTCTTTGCTTATTCTCAACTACACGGATGAAGACATCCTTAAGTTCCTCGATACCTTCACCTTTTGATGCAGATATCGGAACAACAGGCACGCCAAGTATCTCGGAAAGCTTTTTGGTATCAACGCTTCCGCCGTTTGACTCCACTTCGTCCATCATGTTAAGAGCTATTACCATCGGAAGCCCCAAAGATGCAAGCTGCAGTGACAGATAAAGGTTACGTTCTATGTTCGAAGCATCAACGATATTGATGATTCCGTCAGGTTTCTCATTGAAAATATAGTCTCTGGAAACTATCTCCTCACTGGAATAAGGAGAAAGCGAGTAGATACCCGGAAGATCAACGATCTTAACGTCTGAGCCGTCCTTTGTCTTTTTTACCGTACCGATCTTCTGTTCAACGGTAACTCCCGGGAAATTTCCGACATGCTGATTTGATCCGGTGAGCGCATTAAAAAGCGTTGTCTTACCGCAGTTCTGGTTACCTGCAAGAGCTAATATCATTTATCCGTACCTCTTCTTTTAGAATTGGAAGCGCAGGATGAACAATTACCGCTGCATATGGTGGAAATAGGAGTGACCTCGATATTGGCTGCATCTTCCAGCCTTAAAGTCAGCCTGTAGCCTCGCAGACTAAGCTCGATAGGATCTCCCATCGGAGCCATTGCTCTAACTGTTACGCATGTATTCGGGGTAAGACCCATATCCAAAAGATGACCTCTAAGGGCCTTTTGACCGTTGACAGCACTGATGACTGCCGACTTGCCTACTTTCAACTCGCTAAGTTTCATGATTGACACCTCACCATAAAGTATTATGGAATGTCAAAGTGAAAAATTCAATTAGAAAATCTGTATAAGAAAGTAGATATCAAGGGCAATACAAACAAGACAAACTGCACCGCACACAAGATAGATCATCTTGCGTTTTTTCGCTGAATTCTTCTCAGGATCCTTGAAAATGTTGTCTTGCTTCCTCGACACAGGCTTTGCCCCCATCATATTTATAGTGTGATTATACATAGGTAAGGGCTCGAGTTGTTTTTCAAGTATGTGACATTAAATGACAGATATGTTAAAAATCCCTGTATTGAGAGGTCAAAAAATGATAAAATCCATACAGAGATTTTTTAAAGGACGGAATATATATGTGTATTAGAAAAACCAAGATAATCTGTACGTTGGGACCTGCAGTCGATTCCGACGACATGATAAGAGAACTTATGCTGGGCGGTATGAACGTTTGCCGTCTCAACATGAGCCACGGAACTCACGAAGAACATCAGCAGAGGATCGACAGAGTTAAAAGGATCAGAGAAGAATTGAATCTTCCTGTCGCACTTCTCCTTGATACAAAGGGACCTGAGATCAGAACAGGCGTTTTCAAAGATCACAAGATAACACTTAAAGAAGGAAATACGGTAACTATTACTGACAAGGATATCGAAGGAACAGAGACCGAGTTTTCCATCAGTTACAAAGATCTTGCCAAGGACGTTTCCATCGGTTCGAAGATCTTGATCGATGACGGTCTTATCGAACTCGAAGTTACAAAGATAACAGGAAGAGTCATCACATGTAAAGTACTTAACGGCGGCGATGTATCAGACAGAAAGAGCATCAACGTTCCTGGAAGTAATCTGAACCTTCCTTCCCTCACCGACAAGGACAGAGACGATATCCTCTTTGCAGTCGAGAACGAATTCGACTTCATTGCTGCATCATTCGTACGTAAGGCAAAAGACGTTCAGGAAATAAAGAGAGTCCTCGATCAGGCAGGAGAACACGGCATCTGCCTTATCTCCAAGATCGAAAACAAAGAAGGTATCAACAACTTTGACGAGATCCTTAAGGTATCCGACGGTATCATGGTTGCCAGAGGTGACTTAGGCGTAGAGATCCCTGCCGCAGAAGTTCCTCCGATCCAGAAGACCTGCATCCAGGTTGCTCACCAGATGGGTAAGATCTCCATAACGGCTACACAGATGCTCGATTCCATGATCAGAAATCCCCGTCCTACAAGAGCCGAGGTTTCCGACGTTGCAAACGCTATTTACGACGGCACTTCCGCAGTAATGCTCTCAGGCGAGACTGCTTCAGGTAAATATCCTCTCGAGTCTCTTAAGATGATGGTAGAGATCGCAAAGCAGACCGAAAGTTCCATAAACTATTGGAAGAGATTCGTTAACCAGAACATTCCTATGCTTCCTTCAGTAGGAAACGCTATAAGCCACGCTTCATGTACGACAGCTATGGATCTTGATGCAAAGGCCATAATCTCTCTTACTCACGCAGGAAAAACAGCAAGACTTCTTTCGAGATTCCGTCCGGGATGTCCTATCATCTCCACCACGGTCTTCCCTCGCGTTCAGCGTCAGCTTAACTTGAGCTGGGGTGTTGTTCCGATCCTTGTTCCTGAAGTAACTACAACTGATGAACTTTTCGAAGTAGGGATCAAGTGTGCAGCTGAAGCAGGATTTTTGAGCGACGGTGATCTCGTTGTTATGACCGGTGGTACTCCTGTTGGAATGTCAGGTACTACTAATACTATTAAGGTTCAGACAATCGGTTCTTCCATCACGAGCGGCAAGGGACTTCCTTCCGAGAACGCCAAGAACAATATCCGTTCCGGAACCGTATGTCTCATCAGAGATCCTGAGCATGTCGACGTTTCAAAGATCGACTGTCCTGAAGATATGATCCTCGTAGCTCCATACACAACAAACACCATGATGCCTCTTATAAGACGCGCCAAGGTACTTGTTGTTGAGGACGATGATCCGTCATGCCACACAGCTACTGTCGCAGCTGCTCTCGACATCCCTTCAGTCCTTTCATGTTCCAATGCAACAAAGCTTTTGAACAACGGAAGAACAGTTACGGTAGACACCGTAAAGGGCAGCATCAGCTGATAGATAATATGCTCTTTCAAGGGACCTTTTCTTCTCGAAAAGGTCCTTTTTTATTGCAATCACTTTGGTAAATATGCACATCAATCTATTCGACCTCCATCTATAATTCAGGACTTCGGCACACCCTGCATTTTGGGGAAAATGCCGTAATATGCTATAATTAATATAACTATGCGCTCTTTTTGGAGGGACAATGAAATTTATTGGTACTACAACCAAATATAAAGTAACGAAGGAAAAGATACAGATGGCGGTCAGCGTCGGCATGATCGCATTGATCAGCTGTATATCCATTGTTACGGTCAAAGCCCTTATCGAGGCGCGAAGCAAGATCGATAAGCAGAACCTGGATGCAGAGTTCGTTCAGCTTATCAATGAGACAAGCGAAGAAGAGATCGAAGTCATTGAAAAGTCAGATAACGAGGCTTCTGCTTCAATACCTGATCATACATCGGAAAGTGTTGCTCCTGACTCAACAGAAGAGCAGATCCTTACTGAAGATACTTCAGAACAGTTGCCTTCAGAAGAGACTTCCGCTACTCAGGAAACAGCTGCCGCTACAGAAGCAACACCTGCTACGACAACGACAGAGACAACCGCTGCATTTACCGAGACTTCCGTAATAAAGTTCGTATATGCATCGAGCGAACTTAACGTAAGAACAGGTCCGGGCACTTCCTATGACGTCGTTAAGACGATCGAGAAAGGTTCCGGTATCGATGTAATCGGTGTAACAGATAACGGATGGTATCACACCTATAACGGAAACTATGTCTCAAAAGATCTTTGTCAGGACGATCCGGTCAAGGTCGCTACTCCTACACCGGTCCCTGTTCAGACTACTGCAACTCAGGCGACAACAACTGCCGCTACAACAACAACTGCTGCTGCAACACAACCTGCTCCTGCCAACAACCAGGCTAAGGAAGGAATGACTTACTATGGTTCATGCACGATCACGTTCTATGGTCCTCAGCCATTGGGTGACGGTACTTACAGCACTTCCACGGCTACGGGAACAACATGCTGTGAAGGTGTAACCTGCGCCGCTGACTGGAGCATCTTCCCTGCAGGAACCGTAATCTACGTTGTTAACGATCCTCTCGGAGGAGACGGATATTACACCGTGGAAGACAAGGGTTCCGGCGTTAAGGGTTCTCATATCGATATTTATGCAGATGCAGGCGAATCTTATTCAACAACATCATGTGAGGTATACATAGTTAACTGATATGAAAAAAGACAACAAACAAATAACAGAAAAAAAGAACTCGAAGAAGAAGGCACCTGAGGCAAAAGCGTCAAAGGAAACCAAAGAATCAAAGAAGAAAAAATCTTCCAAGAGCAAAGTCAATCCATTAAGGATCATTCCTCTTGGCGGTCTTTGTGAGATCGGCAAGAACATGACCTGCTTCGAATACGGAAACGACATGATCATCGTTGATGTAGGTATGGCTTTCGCAGAAGAAAACATGCCGGGCGTTGATGCCGTTATCCCTGACTATACTTATGTTCTCGAAAACAAGTCCAAACTTCGCGGAATATTCCTTACACACGGACACGAGGACCATATCGGATCACTTCCTTATCTTCTGTCAGAACTTAAATGCCCTCTTTACGGCGGCAAGCTTACAGTTGAACTCGTAAGACATAAGCTCGCAGACAAAGGTATCAGCATGGCAGGAATCAGTTTTAATTCCTGTAAGAACGGCGATCTTATTAAAGCCGGAACAAATTTCTTGGTTGAGTTTATAAGAGTTAATCACTCCATCGCAGATTCATATGCTCTTGCAATAAGAACTCCTGTCGGACTTGTTATCCACTCGGGTGACTTTAAGGTAGACTACACACCTATTAACGGTAAGACCATAAATCTTCAAAGATTCGGCGAACTCGGAAAAGAAGGCGTTCTTCTGTTCATGTGTGAGAGCACCAACGTTGAGATCCCGGGTGTATCCCCTTCAGAGATGCACGTAGGCGAATCATTCCAGAGGATCTTCCAGGAGACCAAAGGAAGGATCATCGTTGCAACATTCTCGAGCCACGTTCACAGGATGCAGCAGATCTTCACGGCTGCCGAGAAGTACGGAAGACATGTATGCCTTTCCGGAAGGAGCATGGTCAACACATTTAATGTTGCGAATTCTCTCGGATACATAAGCATGAATCCTGATACTCTTATCGATACTTCAGAACTCGACAACTATGATCCTGATGAGATCGTAATCCTTACTACGGGAAGCCAGGCTGAGCCTATGAGCGCGCTTTCAAGGATCGCTTTTGCATCTCATAGATCCATCGAGATCCAGTCAGGCGATACGGTCATTATCTCAGCACATCCTATCCCGGGTAATGAGAAACCTATCTACAGAGTGATCAATGAGCTTTTCAGAAGAGGAGCTCATGTAATATACGAATCACTTGCTGATGTTCACGTATCAGGTCACGCCTACAGAAACGAGCTTAAGCTCTTACATAGCCTTGTTAAGCCTAAGTTCTTCATTCCTGTTCACGGTGAATACAGAATGCTCTATAAGCATAAGGAACTCGCGAAGTCACTCGGAACAGAAGAAGATAATATCTTCATCATGAATAACGGTGATGTTTTGGAAGTCCGCCCTGATAAGGCCAGGATCAACGGTACCGTTCCTGCTGCTGCAGTCTTGATCGACGGCTCAAGCGCGAGTGATATCGGAAACAAGATCTTCAGTGACAGAAGGATGCTCGGTGAAGACGGATGTATCGCTATCTCCATCACCCTGGACCGCAAGGGTAATCTTTACTGCCCGCCGCAGGTCAATTCGCTGGGATTCGTTTTCGAGGATGAAAAAGAAGAGATACACAGAGCTTGCGGTTCAAAGGCAATGAGCCTTATGATGTCTGACAAGAACAAGCAGGCTGACCTTGAGACTTATGCATACTCCAGGCAGTTCCGCGAATCAATCAAGGGATTCCTTGTCGAAAAGACAAAGAAGCGTCCTGGCATCCTCGTAACGGTTACAAGGTTGGTATAAATATGATAATGGACTACAAGGGCAAGAGCCCTTTGATCGACGACTCATGCTACATCGCGCCATCAGCTGACATCATCGGAGATGTTACCATCGGTAAGGATTCTTCGGTGTGGTTCTCTGCTGTAGTAAGAGGCGATATGGCGCCTATTAAGATCGGCAACAGGTCAAATGTTCAGGACAACTGCACGCTTCATTGTAAGATCGCTCAGCCGATAACAGTCGGTGATGATGTAACTATAGGACATAACGCCGTGCTTCACAGCTGTACTGTGGGCGATAACACTCTGATCGGAATGAGTTCTACGATACTTGACGGTGCTGTAATCGGAAAAAACTGTATCGTTGGCGCAGGGTCACTTGTAACTTCAAATAAAGTTTTCGAAGATAATTCCCTTATCATCGGAAGTCCTGCCAAAGTCGTCAGAAAGATCGACAAAGAAGGCGAAGAAGAACTTAGGAAAGCAGCCGGATATTATGTCGACGACTGCATCGAATACAGGGATCACTCAAAGTAATAAACGTACTCGGTATACGAATCCGGATTATCAGCGTTGCCGCTTTTTATGAGGTTTCCCTCTTCATCATATTCGTAGTAATTCTGTGACTTATCGAATCCTCCGTGAGCCAGGTCATATGATGTCTCCGACATAAGTATCATGTTGCCGTTATCGTCGTATTGGTAGCTCGTCTCATAGCAAAGCTTATCGGAGATATATTCTTTCTCATAGGTAAGAAGATCACCATTATAGGTGTACATGATCTCAACGATGCTGTCTTCCGAACTAACTTCGTAATAAACGACATTGCCGTTCTCATCATATTCGTATGCTGTTATTCCGGTCATGGAAACGATCTCAGTGATCATTCCCTTCTCATCATACCTATAGGTTTCTTCACTTAACAAATCATTGTCTTCGGAATTGAAGTACGCAGCATAGCTGAGAGAACCGTCTGAATTATATTGATACATGTGAATATATGATGTATCGTATATTTCTTCCTCTGTATCAGGATCAACAGTATAGTTCTCCTCAGTTACGGTGATAAGATTACCCTTCTCATCATATTCATAAGAAGAATAAGTCTTGGTGGTAACGTAATCATCTCTTTTCAAAGTAGATGTTGAGACCGAGCTTATGAGCTTACCATCATCATCATACTCTTTAGCTGACTCGCTTTGGATCCCGCTGCCGCTCATGAAATAGGATGCGGAATAAATGACCTTGTCTGCCTGAGTTTTTTCTACTGCGATCAAGGTCTTGGTATCACCGTCTTTGACCGAATAAGTCTCCTTAACAAAGACCGGTACCGGTACAGGCGTAGGTGTCGGAGAAGGAGTCGGTGTCGCGGTTGCAGCAGCAGCTGTAGTGGTAGTCGCTACGCTTTCCGTCTGCGCTTCCGTAGTCTCTGGCGTTTCATTATCGCACGCACCAAGAAGGCACAATGCCAAAACCACGCTCATCGCCAAAGCCGCTCTCTTCATAACTAACCCTTTCTTCTTAAATATCCCTTACATATAATACTCATATTCTTTTCGAAAACAAGAAAAAGCGGATCAAAAGATGACCCGCATCAAGCGCGAACATGATAAAGGCCGATATCTCAAAATGAAGATACCGGCCACAAACTCATAAAGAGATTATTCTTATTTATTTCCGCTTAAGTACTCATGGATACCCTGTGCGGCTTTCTTACCTGCTCCCATCGCAAGGATGACCGTTGCTGCTCCCGTAACGGCATCACCACCTGCGTAAACGCCTTCCTTAGTGGTCTTACCTGATTCCTCGGTAACGACGATGCACTTCTTGTTGTTCGTCTCAAGGCCTTTGGTCGTTTTCGCGATAAGAGGATTAGGGGAAGTACCGAGAGCCATGATCACGGAATCAGTCTCGATCTCGAACTCTGATCCTTCAACTGCAACAGGTCTTCTTCTGCCGCTGGCGTCAGGCTCGCCGAGTTCCATTCTTATGCACTTTATCGCACGGACGCACTTGTCGTCATCCATAAGGATCTCGATTGGATTTGTAAGAAGTTCGAACTTGATCCCTTCTTCTTTTGCATGATGAACTTCTTCTGCTCTGGCAGGAAGCTCCTTCTCGCTTCTTCTGTAGACGACAGTTACTTCAGAACCAAGACGCAGGGCTGTTCTTGCAGCATCCATCGCAACGTTACCGCCGCCTACTACAACAGTCTTTCCTGTCTTAAGGATCGGAGTATCGTAGTCATCTCTGAATGCTTTCATGAGATTACTTCTGGTTAAGTATTCGTTAGCTGAGAAAACGCCCTTAGCATTCTCGCCCGGTATCTTCATGAACATAGGAAGACCTGCACCGGAACCAATGAATACCGCTTCAAAACCTTCACTCTCGATAAGCTCATCAATAGTTACGGATCTTCCGATAACGACATCAGTCTCGATCTTAACACCCAAAGACTTAACATTCTCGATCTCGGATCTTACTACCGTATCCTTAGGAAGTCTGAACTCCGGAATACCATAAGTAAGTACTCCGCCTGCTTCATGAAGCGCCTCGAAAATGGTTACGTCATAACCAAGTTTTGCCAAGTCACCTGCACATGTAAGACCCGCAGGACCAGCTCCTACGATCGCAACTTTGTGACCGTTTTCCGGTGCGAGCTTATGAGGCTTGATACCCTTTTCTCTTGCCTTATCGGCAACGTATCTTTCAAGCTTACCGATAGCAACCGCTTCGCCCTTGATCCCTCTTATGCACTTGGACTCACACTGTGTTTCCTGAGGACATACACGTCCGCATACTGCAGGAAGGGAACTTGAAAGCGAGAGCACATCATAAGCTCCTTCGATATCATTTTCCTTAAGTCTGGAGATAAATCCCGGAATGTTGATGTTAACAGGGCATCCTGCCACGCACTGGGGATTTTTACAGTTCAAGCATCTGGATGCTTCAAGAGCTGCTTCCTCGTCATTATATCCGAGACATACTTCGTCAAAATTCTTGGCTCTTACGAGAGGTTCCTGTTCCTTGATCGGTACTCTATCGTTAATCATTTCTCATCACCTCCGCAGTGTCCGCATCCGCCATGATGGGTATCGCCTTCCTTAAGTTTAAGAAGCGCTCTTCCCTCTTCGGTCTTATAAAGTCTCATTCGATCCATTGCCTCATCGAAATTTACGAGGAATCCGTCGAACTCAGGACCGTCTATACAAGCGAACTTAACTTCATCTCCTACAGTTAATCTGCAGGCACCGCACATACCCGTACCGTCAACCATGATAGGGTTCATGCTGACAATAGTAGGAATGTTGTAATTCTTAGTTGTGAGAACACAGAATTTCATCATGATCATAGGTCCTATCGAGACACAAAGATCGTACTTCTTTCCCTGATTCTCAACGAGATCCTTAATGACTTCAGTAACAAGACCTTTTCTTCCGTAAGATCCGTCATCCGTTGTGATATAAAGATTTCCCGCAACCTTCTTCATCTCTTCTTCAAGGATAACAAGTTCTTTATTCTTAGCTCCGATGATAACATCAGCATCTATACCGTGTTCATGAAGCCACTTGACCTGAGGATAAACAGGAGCTGTACCAAGACCGCCTCCGACAAAGAGGATCTTCTTTTTCTTAACTTCCTCAATATCATCAGTAACAAGTTCTGAAGGATTACCCAAAGGACCTACAAAATCCATGAAGTAATCTCCTTCTTTCATGTCACCCATTCTGGTGGTGCTATAACCGATCTTTTGAACTACGATAGTTACTGTACCTTCATCCCTGTTGTAATCACAAATTGTAAGAGGTATCCTCTCACCTTTCTCGTCGATCTTAACGATAACAAACTGTCCCGGCTCACAGTACTTAGCTGTTCTCGGAGCCACTACATCCATAAGAAAAATGAGCGGATGCAGATCGACCTTTCTTTTAATCAGATACATAGAATATCCTCCGTGTAAATTGATTTTCATTTTAATATTATCATTTTAATACTAAATCACAGTTTTGCATACTAGTATATTAGTTAGATTTCATTCAAAAAACTTTTCGAACTTCCACACATTAAAAGCCGCAACAGAAATGTCGCGGCTCCTAACGGTTTATAAGTTCATTTGGGGGGTGAGTCCCCGCTTTGGACATTTGATGATCCGTGCCTGGGTCATCATAGAGTGAGTAGTGTCTGCAACATGTCTATGGCGTTTTTTGTTTTTGCAGTTAATGTCCGTTTATTTGCAGGTAATATCATTACTTTACAAACTAGTTAGCGTTGGCTAACTGTGTGTTAGTTTAGCAGAGCATCTCTTCTTCGTCAACAGCAAAAACGTGTCATATGTTACACATGAAAAAATTTTCCAAAATACCTCAAAACCTTAATATCTTATCTATTGAACTCAAATGGTTTCGCGTTATAAAATTATATCGGAGGTGAGATTATGGATTTGAAGGAAGCTTTAAAGTTAAGACACTCCGTCAGACAATATGAAGAAAAAGAACTTGGCGAAGATATCGTAACCAAGCTCGAATGCTTTATCACTGAGATCAATACTGAAAGCGGTCTTCATATTCAGCTCGTCAAAAATGAGCCGCGTGCTTTCTCGGGAACACTTGCTCATTACGGTAATTTTTCAGGCGTAACTAACTACATCGCGATAGTCGGTAAGAAATCCGATACGCTGGAAGAAGATGCCGGTTATTACGGTCAGAAGATCGTTCTTTATGCACAGACATTGGGTCTTAACACCTGTTGGGTAGCAATGACATATTCAAAGGTCCCAAGTGCATTTAAGATCGGTCAGGGTGAAAAGATAGTTATCGTTATAACTATCGGTTACGGTGTCGATCAGGGACAGGAAAGAAAGTCCAAAAAACCGGAGGATGTTAGTAACATCGAAGCTGATTCTCCTGAGTGGTTCAAGGAAGGAATCGATGCTGCTCTTCTCGCCCCTACCGCAGTTAACCAGCAGAAGTTTAAACTCATACTTCTCGATGATAAGGTCAAGGCCAAGACAGGTCTTGGTTTTAACACAAAAATAGACCTCGGAATCGTTAAGTACAACTTCGAGGTCGGTTCAGGCAAAGATCATGATATCTGGGCTTAAATAAGTCCCGACTCTTTCAATTTGCTATAGATAGCTTTACCGAGTTTTATCTGTTCGGAAGGGTCAAGATGAACACCGTCCGCTTCACTCGGTTCTACAATCAAAGATGCATCCATAAACTCGCAGTCATACATTGACGCGAGTTTTTTATACCATTCAGGAATATCCTTGCAGATAGATGGAGTCCTTCTGAAATCAAAACACTCGTCAAGCCATGTACCGTATGCCTTGCCTCCGAGCATAGGCGGAGCGATAAGAAGGATCTTCAACTTTCCTCCCATACGGTATCTGTTATGTGTCTGAACTTTTTCCAAGAAGATCTGCATCTCACCTGCTATGTCCATAGCACAAAATCCGAACTTTGTCTTAAGATCGTTACTTCCGAGCATTAAGATCATGATGTCCAGAGGACTTTGGCTCTCGAGACAAGGAATAATGTATTTCAGGCCGTTCTTCTCACCTTCCGCAGGATCATCTACAGCGATGGTCCTTCCGTTATGTCCTTCCTCGATTACTTTATAATCGTCACCGAGCTCACTTTGCAGAACTCCTGTCCAGCGTTCGCTTTCAGGCATCCTGCTGCGCTTAACGGGATCAAATCCCCATGTAAGTGAATCTCCGAAACAAAGTATCCTTTTCTGTTCCATATAAGCCTCCGAGAAAAATCGTTTATGTAATTGTACTACAAAAAAAGGAGGTGCCGAAGCACCTCCCTAAGTTGTTTATTTCATTCGGATCATTCAACAAGATTGATAGTACCGAATACTTCCGGATCCTGGTAACCGTTACCTGTGTTATCAGCCCAGCTGATAGTACCTGAACGTACACCGTCTGCTCCGGCATCGTTAACCTGAAGTTCGAGACCTACTGCTGTTCCTACCTCAGGTGTAATGTCTGTCCACTTGAAAGAAGCTTCGATGACATATCCGTCATCTGTGATCTTAACAGCGGACTTCATGTTCTCTTCAAGACACTTATCGCCGTTGAATGAGAGGAAGTTCTCATAGCTTACACGATACTGCTTATCGTCAGGCTCATATCCGCCTGCCTTAGCATTATTCTCATCGATGAATACCTCGATGGAATCCTGCTCCCAAGCATTCTCGTTATCCTTGTTAAGAACGGAATCCTTAACTGTGAAGATTACATAGAGATTTTCCTCATCCCAGAGGAGCTTAGCAGAACCGGTACACTTAGCACCGAGTACGATATCAAGTGGAACATCAGCTGCATTAGCCCATGCATCATCGAGTTCACCGTCTACAGTAACAGTACCCTTCTTAACATCCATTGATGGACGCTCCAAAGCCTTGATATCAAAGTCGAGCTTGGAAGAATCAACGAATGCCCAGTAAGCGAGCTTAGCCTGATATCTTCCGTCGAAGAGAAGTGGATACTGAGCGAGAAGTCCGTTAGCACCGCCACCAACATTGCTCTGTGACTGGAGCCATGAGTTAGGATCGATTACACCCCAAACTGTGATACCGGATACATCGATTCCGTCTTCCTTATCGAGTGTCTTAAGTACTTCGTAGATCTGGTTGAGGTATACAGCCTGACGGTTGTACTCATCAGGGAGCATTTCCTTACTTCCGTCAAATCCTACACTTGTCTTAACATCAAGCTCTGTGAGCATGATCTTATCAACAACCTTAGCATACTCTCTTGCGCATGTCTCGATCTGACCTACAGAAGGAGCATTAACTGTGTAGTGACCCTGCATTCCGAAACCGTCGATACGTGTTCCTTCTGCAGCCTTAACGTCTTCGATGAGCTTAACGATACCTTCGCACTTCTTAAGGTTGCACTCGTTGTAATCGTTGTAGTAGAGCTCCAAAGAAGCAGGTGCATACTTGTTAGCGAACTTGAAAGCATTGATGATGAACTCGTTGCTCTGATATACCTTCCACCAGGAAGACTTGCTTCCGTGTGTATCATCAGTAAGTTCACCGCCTGCCTCTTCGTCAGTTCTGTATGTATTTGTTGCATCACTGATTGCTTCGTTTACAACGTCCCAGCCGTAGAAGAGTCCTTCGTACTTGCTGCCGGAACCTGTGTAATATGTAAGCATTGAAGAAATGTACCACTCAAGACGCTTATTCATCTCGTCCTTGGATACGTATGGCTTTGTTGCATCATAATCTTCGTGGAAGAACCACTCAGGTGTCTGAGAGTGCCATACGAGAACGTGTCCTCTTACCTTGATAGCATGATCAGGATTTGCTTCGTTCCAAGCAAGGATCTCATCAAGGATAGCATCTGCACGGGAGTGATCGAGTACAGGTACTGTCATGGTCTCGCCGTTAAACTCAACTTCCTCGAGAGCACCGACTTCGTGGTTGTTATAACCGAACATAGCATCAGGCTTAAGTTCGTTACCGATCGTAATTGCATTGAAGTGCTTCTCAACAAGCTCCATCAAGAGAGCATCATTAAGCTCAGACTGAACGATGGATGTACCGCAGATAGCATCATCACCGAGACCGTCAGCTGAAGCAACTACAGAACGGAGATCAGGAATGTCCTTCTCTACTTCTGCAGGTCCGAGATCTTCGATCTCAGAGTCAGGTGCGAGGATAAATCCTGCGATGTAGTAGTCACCCTTTACGCAGTCGCCGCTACCGTAATCAGTACCCTGCTCGATGATACGGATAACTGCCTTATCAAGTGAACCGCTCCATTGTGGAGTAAATGTTCCTGCAAAACGTGTCCATACACCAGGCTCAAGCTGCTGGCTGCATGTACCTGAGATCTCAGCAGAATAAGAACCGAGATAGCTTGTCTGTCCGTCGACTGTCATGTAAGGAGCGAAGTCGATCTGACGCTGATTAGCAGGAGCACCGTCATAATCGGAAGACAACTTTGCGTAGAACTCATAGTTGTAAGTTACGCCGCTCTGAACATCTGCCGTAATGTCCTGAGCAAAGCAGTCGTAAGGTGAAGCAGAAGCAGGATCTCTGTCGATCACGCCGTAGGTAGAATATGCATCACATGCCTCTGATGCATCGTTACCTGCAGAGATAACAGAACTTCCGCATTCGATCGACCACATGCTTACATCAGAATCTTCAAAGAAACCGTTCTTGATGATGGTTCCCTCAGAACTGATAGTGCTGACGATAGTAGGCATTGTCCAGCCTTCGTCTTTGGTCGTTTCCGTTGTCTGTTCGGAACTTTCCGTTGTAGTGGTCTCTTCGCCTGAAGTCTCTGTTGACTCCTTGCTGTTACAAGCTACTACGGAAAAGACCATAGCAGTTGCAAGTGCTGCCCCTACAACACTTCTAAACACTTTTTTCATACTAACCTCCATATTTATATATTGCTCTTCGCAATATGGGTTACTTTAGAATATATCCTTAGAAACGTTTCGTGATATACCGACAAACTCTAGGATTTGTACTGTCAATCGTGTTTTTTTGAAGGGCAAAGTAAAAATACGTCGCGAAAAATATAAAATTTTTGCGCTTTAGATCTGATGACGAACTGTTTTGTATTCGTCACCGTCTCTATAGAACGGACAATCCTTTGTCCCCTTATACATCATGCGTTCGATATCGTCTTCATCGATATTGGCATCACAGACATATTCTCCCGTGAAGTCATCATAGTTATAGAAGACGCAATAATCACATTTACTCATCAGATGAGACTTTCCCCTTCACCCATGACTGTAATATCGACACAGGTCGCATCCTCCAGATGGAACATCATCATCTTATTTCCTGTCTGCTCATTATAGATACCTCTTAAGTGAGGTGCACCTTCCAAAGCAGCCTCTGCATACTTATTATCCTCTTCGAAAACAGCCTTTCCGGTGTAGCGCATCCAGTGTCCGTCAGGTTTGCTGGCAACGATCTCGACTTTCGGATTTTTTACCATCTGCTTATATACGTTCTTAAAATCACCGATACCGAAGAGCACCTTTCCGTCCATCTCCAGATGAAGACCTAAAGGTCTGATCTTAGGCTGATCACCGTCAACTGTTGCAAGGAAAAATACTCCGGCTTCACTCAAAAAATCATTGATTCTACTCATACAAACTCTCCTTTTCGAAAAAATAGTTACATAAATAATAGCACAGCAGACAAATCAGTATAAAGACAAAACAAACTGACTCATGTTAAAATCATTTTATATTTATCTAATTGAGGAGGTATGGCAAATGCAACTTCGAACTATAGCTTCAAAGATAGCCGGGCTTTCTTTGGCTTTGGTAATGGCAGCAGGCGTCTTACTTATCAACGCTCCCAAGGTGAGTGCCGATAATACAGTAGACGATTTTGTCAACAGGTGCTACAAGGTGGCTTTGGGCAGGGATGCGGACACCGACGGTTTTAACTTCTGGAAAAAGGAGATAACGGAAGGCCGTCTGGTCGGTTCATCCGTGGTTCACCAGTTTATCTTCAGCGCAGAATACGAATCCCAGAACACCAGCGACAAACAGTTTGTCAATGACCTCTACACCATGTTCATGGGAAGAGCAGCAGATCAGTCGGGTTATGATTTCTGGTGCAAAAGATTAAGTGAAGGCGATTCCAGAGAATCCATCTTTGCAGGATTTGCCAACTCGGACGAATTCTATAAAGTGTGCAATGATTGCGGTATTACAGCAGGTTACTTTACAAGCGAATACCCTCTGGATCAGGTTAATAAAGTAAACCTTTTCGTAGAAAGACTTTATAAGACCTGCCTCGGAAGGATTGGAGACAAAGATGGCCAGGAATTCTGGGTAAAAGGTCTTCTTAAGCAGGATCTGACAGGTATATCCTGTGCAGCCAATTTTGTTAACAGCAGAGAGTACATCGAAGCTAACGAATACTACATTGATTATGTTAAGAATCTCTACCGTGCAATGATGGGAAGAGAGTATGATAAGGGTGGTTTGGATTATTGGTTCAATCTGCTCTGCAACAACTACAGTCGTGATTATGTATTCTGCGGATTTGCCAACTCGGCTGAATTCAGAGGAATCTGCGAAAGCTATGGAATCGTCCCTGGCTCATATACGCCTTCCAAGTTTTTCGTTGATAAATACGGAATCAAAAATGAGTATAATGACAATAACCAGTTGATAAAGGTCATTTGTCCTGATGATCCTGAAAACGGATTAGATGCTTATACGGAAACTTTTGAATATAGCAGCAACGGATTCCTTACAAAGAAAGTCTGTAAATATAATGACGGAAGATCTTATGTCACAACTATCTCCAATCATTATCCGAACGGAGATGCCGGACATTCCGAAACCGTCTGGAATGACGGTTCCAGAGAAGTCACAGATTACACCATTATCTCGGATAATGAAAGTATTGAGAAGACAGTGTACTACAATAAAGATGGCAAGGTCGACAGAAAAGTTGAGGCAGCCACAAAACCGTATAAAGTTGAATTTATCACAAGGTCCGCGGATGACAAGATATTGAGTCAATCCATTTTCGAGTTCTATGATGAAGATAACAATACGACTAAAACCTTCTGGGAAAAGGATTATGAAGATGGATTTGAAACCAGATATTATTACGATACTGAAGGAAATCCTACATCATCAGAAACCAAATACAATGATGGCAGAAAAGAAGTATCTACATACAAAAACAGTTGGCATGACAGTGAAAGTTCATTCTATAATTCGGACGGTTCGCTGAATTACTATACAGTATACAAAAATAGTCTTTTGATATTATCCAAATCCTACACAAACGGTGTTTTAGATTCTACAGAAAAGTATACTTATGACTCTAAAAACAGACTGATAAGAATGGATGTCTATGAGAAAGATACTGATACACTACTAAGTTACACTACGACCTCATATAATGCTGACGAATCCGTGATAACAGATATCGATTATAATGCGGCAGGTGAGATAATGGGCTCCAAAACTAAAGAGGAACTAGGAGAAAAGCACTCCAAAATATCTTATTATCTTCCTAACGGCACTTTAGATTACTACGAGGAATCTACCTATGATTCTGAAAAGGATATGTACAAGGTTGTAACTCATCATGCTGACGGAACTGAGGAAACAAGATACGAGTAATCATAAGAAGATTAAGGAGCGTCCTTCGGGGTGCTCCTTATTTTTTGCATTCTAAAACCACTCTCGCGAACGATAAGTGGTTTAGAGGGCGTCCTTTCGGGATACTCTTTTTTTCGAAAAAAAATTATATAAAAAATTGCACAACAGACAAATCAGTATAAAGACAAGACGAGTTAGGCCATGTTAAAATCATTTTATATTTATCTAATTGAGGAGGTATGGCAAATGCAACTTCGAACTATAGCTTCAAAGATAGCCGGGCTTTCTTTGGCTTTGGTAATGGCAACGGGCGTCTTACTTATCAACGCTCCCAAGGTAAGCGCTGACAACACCATCGATGACTTTGTAAACAGATGTTACAAGGTATCTCTCGGAAGAGAACCTGATTCAGACGGATTTAACTTCTGGAAAAAAGAGATTACCGAAGGAAGACTCGACGGCTCAGCTGTTGTCTTCAATTTCATCTTCAGTAAAGAGTATAAAGAAAAGAACACCTCAGACAAGCAGTTCGTTAATGATCTTTATACTATGTTCATGGGCAGAGAAGCAGATTCATCCGGATATGATTTCTGGTGTGCCAGATTAAACGAGGGTAGCTCGAGAGAAGATATCTTTACCGGATTCGCAAATTCGGAAGAGTTCTACAATGTTTGCAGCGACTGCGGAATCACAGCAGGTTATTTCACAAACGAATATCCGCTTGATCAAGTAAACAATGTTAACCTTTTCGTAGAAAGAATGTACAAGGTTTGCCTTGGCCGTATCGGTGACAAAGGCGGCCAGGAATTCTGGGTAAAGGGTCTTCTTAACGGAGAACTTCAGGGTATTGCCTGCGCAGCAAATTTCATAAAGAGTTCTGAATACAAAAGCAAGAATCTTACTGACTTAGAGTATGTCAAGAATATGTATCTTGCTATGATGGGAAGAGAATTTGACAAAGGCGGATTGGTTTTCTGGATCGCACAGTTAGAAAACGGACTTAGCAGAGACGGAGTCCTTTCAGGCTTTGCATTCTCCAAGGAGTTCACAGATATCTGTTCAAGATACGGTATCATCCCCGGAACATTTACACCTGATACAACTTTGGATGGAAGTGAATATGATTCCAACAATAAGCGTATCCAGGAATTCTTCACTACTGGATACTATGGAGTTCCTAAGTATGACTCCAACGGTCTGATCATCGAAGAGAATTTTTACGATCCTAGCGGTAATCCTTCAGCAATCTATAAATATACAAGGAACAGTGCCGGAAGAATGACCAAAGCAACTTATTCTTCTCCGGACAACAAATCAACCAGCACAACAGAATATAAGTACGATTCCGATAACATGCTGATCGAAACAAGCTATGTCAGTTATAAGAACGGAATAATTACCTCCAAGTATACTGACAAATATGACTCAAACGAATTGTTGGACAGCAGATATTACGAGAGCTACGAAAATGGCAAATTATCTGAAAAGAGCACCGAAGATTATGATGCAGGCATGCTCGTAGCGTCTAAGACTTATACGGCAGACGGTATCCTCAAAAACGAGATCACATATTATCCATATGATGACAGAGGAAGCGGAAGCGGTGAAATGGAAGTAATCCTTATCCAAAATAAAGAATACAAGAATTACTATCCTAACGGAAACTTAAGTAATGTTTCGACTTATTTCGAGGATGGAAGCTTTGACAAAATAACAAATTTTGCCGAGAACGGAAAAATGACCTCTGAGGAACAGTACTATCCGAAAGAGAATAAGAAGATCGTTACCAGTTATGATGAAAACGGTAACCGCATAAGCAAGACAATATGCGGTCTGGACAAAGAAGGCCAAGTAATTACGGAAGAGATTTATGATTCCAGTGATAACATTTCCGGATATACCGAGCATGAGTATATCAGTGCAACGCAGACAAAGATCAAATATTACGACAGCAACAAAGTGTTTGACTACTCATGTATCATTACATACGAAGATGTTGCACATAGTGGCACATATATAGGTATATGCTTTGAGTACGCCGATAAGGATGGAAAGTTCACCAAGAAAGTAGAAAGTATCTACGAAAACGGAAACTACATTAAGACAAAGACAACTTATGCAGATGGTTCAATCGTATACACGTGATCATATTGATTGATCTAGGAGCGTCCTTCGGGACGCTCCTATTTTTTTGCAATCTAAAACCACTCTCGAAAACGATAAGTGGTCTAGATGGGTGCTTATAATGAAAAAGTTATTGTCGGATGATTTATTTAGACTTAACCGCTAAGAAAGGAGTGTGTCTTTTGATCGGCTGCGATACAGGAGAAGCTGCTACGATGAATCCTGCACTTCTTACCTTCATCAGATATCTGATGAGTGCGAAGATTCCGCTTATGAGCCAGGTAAGTCCTGCTGAGATCCAGATGCCCCAAACACCTACGATCGGGATAAGGCTCAGCATCAGAGGGAAACCGATCCTTCCTACTACCTCGACTATGCCGTTTATAAGAGCAAAGCCTGCATCACCGATACCGTTCAGTACTCCGCGGCAGACATAGATCGTTCCGAGTGCGAAGTAAAATACGCTCGTGATCCTTAATGCCTTGGCGCCCATTGTTATGATCTCGGGATCTTTTACAAAGACATGCATTACTCCCTCACCGCCGAACTGAGCGAGCGGAAGAACGATCATCGAGAAGATACCCATTATTATCATTCCCTTAGAAAAGCCTTCCTTGATGCGCTTATACTGACGTGCACCGAGGTTCTGACCTGCGTGTGTGGAAAGTGCCATTCCGAGTGAACCGTAAGGCTGCTGGACTATCTGTTCGATCCTGCTCGTAGCCGTGAAAGCTGCGATGGTCATGGAACCGAATCCGTTAACATAACGCTGCAAAGCGATACAGGAAACTGCGATAAGTGACATCTGAAGTGCGAGCATGGAACCCATTCTCGTACACTCCTTTATGATCTTGAAATCCGGAGATAAGAACTCTTTGGAGATCTTAAAGTAATCATTCAAAATGTATGCGAAGATCAGGCAACCGATTCCCGCAAGGAACTGAGCGATCAATGTTGCGATCGCAGCTCCGAATACTCCCATTCCCAAGACATAGACGAACAACAGGTCCAGGCCAATGTTGACAACGCAGGATACAAGCAGGAATATAAGCGGAGTCTTAGAATCTCCCAACGCGCGTAACATAGCGGATGCGTAGTTGTACATTCCTATCAACGGGATCCCCAAACACATGATCCTTAGGTATTGTGTTGAAAGTGATATGATGTTGTTAGGTGTGTCAAGGAGTCGAAGGATTGGGGCTGATAGAACAAATCCCAATAAAGCCATGAGGAGTGATGCGACGAGCATCATATAGGCGCTGTTTACAATGACCTTCTTGACCCTTTGTTCATCTTTCGCACCGAAATATTTAGATGCGGTGATTCCGCCGCCGTTTCCTACTCCGATGCAGAATGAGAAAAATAAAAAAGAAAGCGATCCGGTCGAACCGACTGCAGCCAAAGCATCAGCACCGACAAAACGACCAACGATCGCAGAGTCGACGAGATTGTAAAGCTGCTGGAAAATGTTTCCTACGAGCATAGGCACGGAAAACTCCAGAAGGAGCTTGGTGGTATTTCCTTTTGTCATGTCACGTACAAGAGCACTCACGATTCTTCGGATCCTTTCTTTTATTTGCAAGGTCACATTAACATTACGCAAAGTTCGTCACAATGAACTATAATGCACAGAAATTGACTTATTGTTCACTCATTATCTTTACAAAATGCAATTTGTAGTACAAAATCGAATTATCGGGTTGCTTTTTTGTGCATATTAGTCGAAGGGGGCAAAAAGTATGATCAATGTTCTTTATTCAGGGTACAGTTATCAGCACGACGACGGATTAGTTTATGATACGGATCTTGGCCGAAGAGGATTCGACAGTTATCAGATGCTATATACCCATACCCCTGCCCTGTTCTGGGTAGACAATAAACTTCGCCAATATCCCGCAAGGTCCGTAATACTGTTCACTCCCGGACATCGCAAGTACTATAGTTCACTTCCGAATGAACCGTATAAAAATGACTGGATCAGATTTGATACTGATGAAGAATTCATTGAAAGCTTTCCGATAACTAATGTTCCCTTCTCCCCTGCCGATCCTGATTTCGTGCATAATCTTTTTAAGCTGATCGCCTGGGAGAGCAACGCAAAAAAAGAGACAGATAATCCGGAGATGCTCTGTCTTTTTAAGGTTCTTTTCGCGAAACTATCGGATGATAATGTTGACCTTTTGAACAAACCGTAT
Source organism: Clostridiales bacterium (assembly GCA_017649645.1). Lineage (GTDB taxonomy): Bacteria > Bacillota > Clostridia > Saccharofermentanales > Saccharofermentanaceae > Saccharofermentans. Next base: position 183,617 of record JAGCGK010000124.1, read on the forward strand.
CACCACGAACTGATCGCATTAAGGCGTGACATGATGCTTCACCCGGAGCTTAGTTGGAACGTGGATTCGATGGCGGGCAGACTAAATCTCGGAAGGACGAGATTCCAGACGCTTTATAAAGAGACTTTCGGTGTCAGCTGCATAGATGATGTTATAAACGCGAGGATCGAGCTGGCAAAAGACAGACTCAAATATACCTCGAGATCGATTTCCGAGATCGCGGAGATGTGCGGATATAAGAGCACCGAGCATTTCTGCCGTCAGTTTTCGAAGATCACGGGAGGAACCCCGACTAGTTTCAGACGTGAAGGTCAACAAACGAAGGATCGATGAACTTAGCGCCGTTTGCTTCGATGCGCTCGACGATCTTACGCCAGTATTCGCTCTCCATCTCTTCTGTCTCATCGTGTGAATGAGTAAGGATGATGTGATCCTGATCAACGGGGTTATTGCCAAACTCCTTATCGATGGCGTCCATGATGGATGCGAATGTCTTGTCGTTACCCGGTCTTAAGAGATATTCCTCACAGTCAAAACTGCAGCTGACGTGGCACTCATCCTTCCAGCCGGAATCGATGTACCACTGGTTCTTGACGTTACTGTCGTCGACCTTTTTGAAGCTGTTATTTACGAGATATTCCGTAAGGTCCTTGCGGGATGCGAGATACGGGAAACGGAAGAGCTTGACAGGACGCTTCACGCCTGCTTTCTCGTAAACTGCGTTAAGGGACTTCTCACACTTTTCTATCTCTGCTACGGCATCCTCATAGCTCAGCTCGTTGAGCTTAGCATGGGTATATGTGTGATTGCCGATGACAAAGCCCTTGGAGATGGCGTAGATGGCGCTTTCCGGGTTCTTGTCGAGAAGATCACCGATCGTGAAGAATACACACTTGATGTTCTTGGACACAAGGTAGTCCACGATGGCTCTGGTGTTGTTCTGCGGCATATCGTCGATTGTAAGTATTGCGTTGATCATTGATTCTTTACCTCCGATTCGAAAATGATATTCTTGATCGCGAAACCGAGCTGGCGGTCGTCTTCAGGATTGTTGATCGATGCCGGCCAGGTGTTGGACTTGAAGCTGATCTTGTTGGTGCCGTCCTCCAGGAATTCTGAAGAGATGTACGCCACAAAATCAGTCCTGTTTTCATATGCGCTGATGGTTGCCGTTCCGACGTAATTGTCGTTGGCATAGATCTCTACGTCGATGACTCCGTTTATGATCGAGTCGAACGGAATAAGATCGTTGAGCTCGACCGTCATGAAGTAGTTGTCTTTGTAGAGTGTACAGTTAAGGATGACTTCGTCCTCGCCTGTCCAAGAGTAGTCGTGCTCGTAGCCCGTAAGGCCTTCATAGTACTTGTAGCTGCTTAAGATCGGATATTCCTTTACGTCCTGATGAGTATATTCGTAGACGTAGATCTCGTCTTCGAATTCCTCGAATTCCCATGGGTACAAAGTGATCGGACAAACGGTCGGATGGTCATCGCCGACGCACTTATAGGTGTCGTGATATACGAGGCTTAATTCTCTCATGTAATCGTCTTCGTAGATCGGACGGTCGCTGATGATATAGACGTTACCGTAGCCTGCCGCCATGCCTTCTGCTTCAGCGTAGAGGTTATCGACGAAGACAGGATAGACGCTCGCGCCCGTAAGCTGCTTTACAGGGATCCACATCTGTCTTTCGAGTGAATCCATGACGATGACACGGTCTTCGGAACTGATCATGGATGTGATGTCCTCGATCGTGTTCCATTCCATCATCGTGTCGTCATAGTTTTCGAGAAGATTGATGTTGACAGGAATGAAGATACAAAGACTTATGGCTGCCGCAGGAAGTACGATATATTTCTTTACGTCCTTTATCATGAAAATGACGAATAGCACGGCAAGTGCCATGTAAGGAACGAGATATCTGGAGTTATAGTAAAGGGCTGTGATCTCTTTGTTGATCACCGCGGAGTAGATAAGGACTCCGTAGAAGAACATGATCGCGAGTGCTGCGGAGCTCTCGCTCTCGAATATCTTGCCCGGCTTATACATGAACATCACGGCAGCAACGACGGAAGTAAGGATTCCCGCGCCTGCGACGAAGAGCCACAGCGATGAGCTTTGGGCCATATCGAGAAGTTCTCTCTTGCCCGGGATGCCGCTGCTGAAGAAGTTATAGATAACAAGGAGGATCGGTAGAACGATAAGGATCCTTAAGATATGGCCGAAGTACTTATGGTCACGCACTTTCTCCAGAGACGGCTTCTTCGAGAATCTGAGGATAAAGATGAAAAAGACGATCAGGATGACATAGATGAGAAGCACGATGATGACCGCCAGATCAAGATCAGGGACGTTATGTCCGAGGAGCTTACGGAAAAGCTTCATATAGTTCTCGATGGTGTATGTCGGCTGGATCTCAACCATCGTAAGATAGCTTAAAATACCGAGCGGCGGGATCAATGCCATCGACAGGATGTCTCTTCTGTCCCTGCTGAAGAAATAGAATATGCCGTAAACTCCGATGAACATCGGAAGCATTGAAAAGAACGACATATGAAAGCATCCGAATGCCACGACAGGAAGAAGCGACCAGAGGCGGTTCTTGCTGTTAGTGACAAGGTACAGGAACAATAAGATAAGAAGCGCCGTAACGCCTTCGGTCAGCGCTGATTTGGAAACCCAGATGACAGCCGGAACGAAGCCGTACACGAACATCGCTAGATATCTCGACAGCCTGTCCATTCGAAGGTTTCTGGCGCAGAAGTAGACCATCATGACCGAGAGTACGTAAAGCACGCTCATTACGCCCTGCATATTCTTATATCCGAAAACACTTCCCCATGAAGAAAGGATCGCTGCATAAGTCGGGATGCCGTGAACGTACCTTTCCGGGCGGTCCTGAAGATCACCTGCGCTATCCATTCCTATCAGGTCGTTGACGTCAGCCATGAACTCTGATTTGTAAGCTTCAGGGATCGTGTAATATTCGTAGAATTTATGGATCTTCGCGGTATCATTGTTCATGAACATGATAGCCTGAGTCTGATACCCTCCCTCGTCCTGTCCGAGGCCGTAGTACTGGTTCTTTACTACGGTAAACGGGAGAAGGATCAGTATGATGATAAGCGGAATGATAAAGTCCTTAAGGTCAGTAGTAACTTCAGGCTTGATGCTCTTCTTACGAAGGATCACGATGCCGGTTCCCAAAAAACCGATGCCGAGGACAGCCAGTGCGTTATTGACAGGCGTATAAGCATCGAGCAGGAAAAAGAGGTAGCTCATTATGACATGGCAGGCAAAAAAGACTGATGAACCGATAACGATCGATTCGATAAGGCTCCTTTTCCTGAGCAATAAAGATGCGCTGTAGATAAACAGCGCCAAAGTCATGAGCAATAGAAATCCGATCACCATAGTTCCTCCTTAAGGTTCAATGCATTATAGCATATTACTCTGGATCAGCGGAAATAACATAAACAACATCGTTGCCGAAGGGCTCTTCACCGATCTCCCAGCCTGTTCCGGTGGTCTCGATATAATAATATTTCTCACCTTCGTATTCGAAGTATTTTCCCTCGTCCATTCCGTCAACCTTAACGCCGACAGCCATGTGACCGCTAAGATACCAGAAGAATACCACGTCGTAGCCCATAGCCTTCAATATCCCTGCCAGGAGCATGCTTGTATCTTCGCAGTCGCCGTTATTCTCATACAAAGTCTCGATCGGGTATTTGGAGTATTCCTCCTCCCCTTTTGAATCGATGTCTAATTCGTAGGGGATGCTCTGAACAAAGTTGATGGCTTCTATAATGGCCTCATCCTCGTCATAGCCGAAATCGTCGCACTGCTCTTTGATCTGGGAGGCGATCTGCTCCATGAGAACTTTGTTGTTTTCGTCATTTATGTAGACCGCCATGTGACCTCCGAAAATGGTGAAAGTCCTTTTAACGGAAGCGTAGTGTTCATACATGTCCACATCGATATCAAGGCACACGCCGAAAGGATCCTGGCACTTGTCGGAATACCATTTATATATCTTCATCTCGTATTTCGGATCGTCTGAAGGATGATAGTCAGGTACTCTAGGATCTTTGGTCTCTTCAGTTTCTCGGGGTTTTTCTTTTGTCTCGTCGCTGTCGGTCTTTTTCGAGAAGCATGATGCGCATGACAAAAGTATCGCCAAGGAGGATACCAAGGCTAATCCTTTTCGAAAAATACCGTTCGAGAAAAAAATTATCTGTTCCATATACATCCCTTATTGTCTGGATAATCACCAACATTATAGCGCTTTTGGGGCTTAACAAAAAGTTCATGAAAAACTCCAAAATACCCCTTGACACGATATACCTCGCGTGGCATAGTATATCGCAGAAGGAGGTAATCGACATGGATACACAATTGAAACGCGGATTACTCGATATCCTTGTACTGGCCGCCATCAAAGGCGAGGATTCATACGGATACAAGATCATCAAGGATATCAAACCATATATGACCATATCAGAGTCAACGCTCTACCCTATCCTGAGACGTTTGGAAGAAGCCGGGTGTTTGACGGTAAGATCTGCAGAGCATAACGGAAGACTTCGAAAATATTATCATTTGACTGACGCCGGTAAGAAGAAGCTTCAAGACTTTGCGGAAGAATGGAAAGAGATCATGGAGATCTACGAGTATGTTGTCAGGGAGGGTAAAGACAATGAATAAAAAAGAATATTTGGACAGCATCCGTTCAAAGCTGACGGGTCTTCCGGAGAAAGATATCAACAGTGCGATCGAGTACTACGAGGAAGCGATCGAAGACAGGATCGAGGACGGGCTTACTGAAGAACAGGCAATAAACGCAGTAGGAACTCCTGAAGAGATAGCAGAGAAGATCTTAATGGATTCATCGATCCCGAAGCTCATCACAGCCAAGGCAAAGCCGAAAAGGACCCTTAAGGGTTGGGAGATAGCCTTGATCATAATCGGAGCACCGCTTTGGATAATCGTCGGTGCTTGGCTCCTTATCATGTTCCTTTGGGTGATACTGCTTCTTTTCAGCATGATACTCACCATCATCTGCTGCGTACTCGGAGTCATCCTCGGATCACTTATGGGAATAGCCGCAGCAATAGCACAGCTCTTCACGGGCGGAGGAGCATCATCTCTCGGACTTCTCGGTATGTGCATCATGGCACTCGGAATCGGAATGCTCCTGGTAGTACCTGTTAAGGCAGCAGTAACAGGACTTTGGGAATTGATCGCCAAGTTCATCAGATGGGTCAAAAGAAAGATCATCGGTGACAAGGCAAAGAAAACAGCAATTAATACAGAGGTAAAATAATATGAAACCATTTACAAAGATCTTACTTATTTCAGGCGGCGCATTAGTCGTACTCGGATTCGGTGTAACTGCTCTCGCAGCAGCTATCGGCGGAGGATTCAGCAACACATTGAACGGCGAAGCCAAAGATTACGAGATAGTTAACTACGACTTCTCCGATGACATCAATAACATCATCATCAATGAGTCATCACATGACATTCAGATCGGCAAGTCCTCTGATTCAAATACTCATATCACCGTATATGACAACGAATATCATAAGCACACGGTAGGCGTAAACGGTGACAAACTCGAGATCTCCGTTAATACCAAAGACCAGATACTCAAGTGGTATCAGAATGTCCATATCAACTTCGGAACAGTGGAATACCCTAAGGTAGTCGTGCTTCTTCCTGAAGATGAATATCAGGATCTTAACATCAACGCAAGCAGTTCCGATCTTAATACCGATGCAGCGCTTACATTCGGCAACACGACCGTTAAGCTCTCAAGCGGAGATATTCTGTTCAACTCCAAGGTAACAGATAATGCAGACATCAAGACTACGAGCGGAGATATCCTGATCGATGATATGGATCCTGTTAAATTGAACGTTGTTTCTTCAAGCGGAACAGTCACACTTAAGAACATAGACAATGCTTCAATAAGCACAACAACATCCAGCGGAACTACATATCTTTCCGATATCAAAGGAACAAAGATCCAGTCAGAAGTATCATCCGGAGACATTGAACTTACAAACATTTCCGTTACGGAAAACATCAAGCTCTCTTCATCAAGCGGTGACATCATCCTTAACGATGTATCTGCAGACAGCCTTGAATCCATATCCTCGAGCGGAGAGTTCTCATTCTCGGATCTTTCCTTGACATCAGAAAGTTCCATCAAGACTACAAGCGGAGATGTAACCGGCAAGTCATCAGGTTTCCTGATACTTACAGATACAAACTCCGGAGATATCGATGTTGACCAGGATAAAGACGGAACAACATTAAATATCTCTACATCATCAGGTGACATCAGCGTCAGATAAATATTTACCCATCCTGAACGAGAAAGGAGCAGTCCTCCAAGGACCGCTCCTTTTTCTTATTATTATGATAAAATCCTACTATATAAAATACTAAGGATGGTGATCACCATGGATCTTGTAAATGCATTACTTAAAAACATGACAAATGAGTCTTCCATCGACGCTCTTAAAGGTAAGACGGGAGGATCGTCAAAGCAGGTTGAAAGTGCCGTTAAAGCAGCTATCCCTTCCCTCATCGGATCGATGACAAAGAATGCTTCTTCCGATGAAGGTGCCAAGTCACTTCTCGGAGCATTGGGACAGCACAAGAATACCGATTCCATCTCATCACAGATCAAGAACGCAGATGAACTCGACGGCAGCAAGATCATCGCCAAGATCATGGGCGGCGGCAAGGACGATTTCATCAAGGAGATCTCGAAAAGTTCCGGTCTTGATATCACTCAATCAAAGTCAGTTCTAAGCAGCATCGCACCTGCGATCTTAAGTTCACTTTCCGCTGCTACTTCTTCAGAGAAGAAAGATGCAAAGGATGAAAAGTTAGACACATCTTCCATCGGAAGTTTTGTTAAATCCCTCGTTATGGATGAGGAAGACCAGAAGGCTGCTAAGAGCTTAAAGGGAGCATCATCCTCTTCCCTTCTCGACATCCTTAAGAAGACCGTTCTCTGATCAATCGTAACTGTTACGGCGCTTCGCGGACTTCATTCGCGGGGCGCTTTTTTATTAGAATTTTTCGGTGCTTTCATTGTAGTTTATCTGTTGTTGAAGATATATGGCGGATAATATAATTAACGTAACGATATTTGCAAAGGGGATAACTATGGATAACAACATTGCTTCCAAGATAAAAGAAAACGTATCAAGTGTAATCGTGGGAAAGGACAAGCAGATCGAGCTGCTGCTCGTAGCTTTGGTAGTCGGCGGTCACGTTCTTCTCGAAGACGTTCCGGGAACCGGAAAGACCAAGACTGCAAGATCTCTTGCTCAGTCACTGGATCTGGATTTTAAGCGTATCCAGTTTACCATCGACCTTCTCCCTTCTGACCTTACGGGTATCCATTACTTCGACAGAAGCCAGGATAAGTTCATCTTCAGACCGGGACCGCTGTTCACCAATATCCTTCTGGCAGACGAGATCAACCGTGCAACTGCAAGGACACAGTCGAGCCTTCTCGAGTGTATGGAAGAAAAGCAGGTTACGGTCGATGGTGAGACAAGACAGCTTCAGGCTCCGTTCATGGTAATCGCTACACAGAACCCGATCGAATCACAGGGAACATTCCCTCTTCCTGAAGCTCAGCTCGACAGATTCCTTCTGATGCTTTCCATGGATTATCCTACACACGAAGAAAGTATCTCCATCCTTAAGAGATTTGCTACAGAAGATCCGCTCACGACATTAAAGTCTGTTGCTGAACCTTCCGAGCTTCTTAAGATGCAGGAAGATGCAAAGAAAGTATTCGTTTCAGATGATCTTTATGCATATGCTACCGATATAGTAGAAGCAACGAGAAACAGTTCCGACATAAGGATCGGAGCCAGCCCTCGTGCACTCATCTCATACGTTGCGGCATGTAAGGCTCTCGCTCTTTTAAGAGGCAGAGACTATGTAACACCGGACGACTTCAAGGAACTCGCAGTACCTGTTCTCGCACACAGGCTCACCGTCCGTTCCGCAGGTTCGTTCGGTTCTGACGGAACATTCGTAACAGCAAGGACAGTCGCTGCTTCTGCGATCAACAGGATCCTTGATACCGTCTCATGCCCGACGGAGGATTTCAGCCGCAAATGACGATAGTAGTATTCTTCGCATTTCTTCTGGTGCTCGTTCTGATAGAACTCATCTATTACGGAAAGCACGCCATGGAAGATCTCGATCTTGACGTCCGTTTCTCCAAGCCTGTCGCAGGCCACGGCGAGATGATCGAGGTTATTGAGGTTGCGCAGAATAATAAGAAGTTGCGTCTTCCGTTCGTCCTTCTTAAGTTCGAGGCTCCGACAGCCATCGAATTTCAGGACATGACGAACACTTCCGTGTCCGACCTTCTTTATCGTGAAGACATGCTCTCCATGAAACCTTTTTCGAGGCATACGAGAAAGATAAAGGCGAAATGTCTAAGGCGCGGATACTACACATTCCCGAGAATAACCATCTCGTCGACTGATCTTCTTTTTATCGAGAAACTTTCACGTGAGTTTCCGAATGATGCGACTTTGACCATCCTTCCGCAAAGGCTCTCACCTGACGAGATCAGGACTTTGCTCTCGATCACCTTCAGCGATATCCAGCAAAGAAGAACGCTTCTTACGGACCCGTTCTCTTTCGCGGGCATCCGTGAATATCAGCCGTGGGATCCGATGAAGTCCGTTAACTGGACTGCATCTGCCAAAGTCGGCGACTACATGGTAAATCAGAACGCGTCAACTTCAACGAAGAAGGTCACGGTGTTCCTTAACCTGGATTTTTATAACCAGAAGAGATCCATGCCTTTACTTGAAAAATCGATAAGTCTCGCATTCACTTACCTTTGCGAGCTTTCCGAGCAGGGCATCCCTACCCTTCTATTCGCTAATGGCGTTGATACCGTAACCAAAAGCCCTGTTATTTCAGAGCAGGCTTCGGTTGACGTTACAAAACCTGCCATTGACCTCGCGCGTGTCGATCTTAATGCCGACAGAGTTTCTTTCATCGAGCTTGTCGAAAACAATATCGGATCAACAGGTATAGACGACCTCATCGTCATCATATCTCCAAGGTCCGACAGTAACATACAAAATTATCTTATCGACCTGAAGCAGAGAAGGACTTCTATGAAGTGGGTCATCCCGACTTATAAGTCAACTCCGCTCCCGCCTTTGGACGCGGAATTATCTTCCAACATCATTAAGTGGGAGGTGAGCGGTCATGACTAATGAGAAAAAAGCTTTCTTCGTAGCAGACGGTATCTTGCCTGATTTTCTGATATCCGTCATCTTCTTCCTGACTTCACTTCTCGTCCAGTCGGTCATCATAAGTTTCCTTCCTCTCATAGAGATGGAATATTCATGGCAGATGTACGGCATCGTTGTCATCGCCGCATTCCTTTTCATACGAAGAACGAAGCTTTCGAACATGATGATGATAGGCGCTCATATCCTTACGATAGTCGCTTATGTTTTAGTACTGAAATACGCTCTGGGATTTACGGATACCCTGCAGCTGTTCGGCTTTGCCGCGATAGCGATCGCCAACGGTTTCTACTCCATGGCCCAGCGTTATAAGCTTCCGGGAGGTAAGAAGCTCAAATCCTATTCCGAGTTGTACTTACTGTCTGTGGCAATGCACTTCGTTATCGGAATACTTTTCTATATCGGAGCAGGAACAGATACATCGATCTTGAGTATCATCCTTTGGAGTCTTATCGTCATCTCCTGCTTCTATGTTATCGCAAGACAGATGAACGTACTAAGCGACAAGTATGCTCACACAATAGAATCACAGCCGGTCGATGATGTAAGAAGATATAACTATATAACGGTTATCACGATCCTCGGAGTCCTTATCATAGCGATAATCCTCCTTTACATCTTCCCCGTCGAGTCATTAAGCGCAGCGGTCGCATTCATCGTCAAGATGTCGGGAAGATTCTTCGTAAGGATCATCAAGTTCTTGGCTTCCCTTTTTAAAGGCGACAAGACTGCAGGCTATAAACTTTTGGAACCGGAAGAGGAAGAAAAGGAAGATGAGGAACTTCAAAACGCTCCGACTCCTGTCCTGGATTTCCTGCTCAAAGTAGTTATCGTTATAGCGATCGCACTTATTCTCTTCGGTCTTTATAAGCTCTTACGTTACATCATGAAGAGGTTCAATCATGAAGGAAGAGTTCAGTTCATGAGCGGAAGCAACGTAGTAGATATCATCGAGGACGTAGAAAAGAAAGAGCGCTTCAAGTTAAAGCTCGACTTCGGCCGCGGTGAAGAATATAAGATCAGAAAAAAATACTATGGCAAAGTCATAAAGGCGATAAAACACGGTAAGGATATTACCGATTCCTCGTCGCCGAATGAGATCAAGGATATCATGGCAGGATCAGATAAGGAGTTTGAGACTTTGTCACAACAGTACGAGAAAGTGCGTTACGACAAAAGGTAATTGACACAATGTATTTGTAGGTTATAATTCTATCCGTACACGGGTGCTTGTAACTCAGGCTGAGATGAAGTAATTGAGCTTCGAACCGATTACCTGATTTGGATAATGCCAACGTAGGGACGGACTTTTTACGACTTACATTTGACTAGACTTTTAAGGAAGTTTCCAAATCAGGGAACTTCCTTTTTGTTTGCTTTGAATGGAGGTGACCTGATGGTTAAAGTTAACGGAAAAGAATTGGACATAGCCGGTATGACAATTACCGACTATCTTAAGACCACCGCTTATGAACTTAAGTATATTGCCGTAGAGAAAAACACGATGATAGTTCCTAAGGCCAAATACGATGAGACTATTATCGAAGACGGTGATGTTATCGAGGTAGTAAGTTTTGTAGGAGGCGGCTGATGATCCCGACAGAAAAAGAAATGAACGACGCGTTGGAAGAACGGGTCGGCAAAGAAAATCTTCAGAAACTTAAGTCATCAACGGTTGCAGTCTTGGGACTTGGGGGTCTCGGATCAAACGTATCTGTTTCACTCGCAAGAGCCGGAGTAGGTAAACTCATATTGGCTGATTTTGACAAGGTCGATATCACCAATCTCAACCGTCAGCAATACAAGGCCTCGCAGCTCGGGATACCTAAGACTGAAGCCATTTTCGAGAATCTAAAGGAGATAGCTCCTTATCTTGAGATAAAGACTTATGAAGAAAGGATCACAGAAGAAAATATCGAACGTATCTGCAAGGATGCGGACATAATCTGTGAGGCTTTTGATAATCCGGAAGCTAAGGCAATGCTGGTAAACCATGTTCTCGAAAACATGCCGGACAAATACCTCGTGGCCGCATCCGGAATGGCCGGATTCGACAGTACGAACCTAATAAAGACACGTAAACTGTCATCAAAGTTTTTCATATGCGGAGACGGAATAAGCGATGTCAACGACGGCATCGGACTTGTTTCTTCAAGGGTCATGGCCTGCGCCGCTCATGAGGCACATATGATAGTAAGGATAATAATCGGAGAGGATAACGAATAATATGGACGACAAACTTATAATCGCCGGACACGAATTTGATTCCAGGTTCATATTAGGATCAGGAAAATATTCACTTAAGCTCATCGAAGCAGCCGTTAAGGATGCAGGTGCCCAGATAATCACTCTGGCAGTCCGAAGAGCCAACACCCGGGAAAAAGAAAACATCTTAGACTATATTCCGAAGGGAGTTACTCTCCTTCCGAACACAAGCGGAGCAAGGACCGCCGAAGAAGCGGTACGTATCGCAAGACTCGCGAGAGAACTTGGCTGCGGAGACTTCGTTAAGATCGAGATCATGAAAGATACCAAGTATCTGCTCCCTGATAACTACGAGACAATCAAGGCAACGGAGATCCTCGCCAACGAAGGCTTCATCGTCATGCCTTACATGTATCCGGATCTTAATGTTGCAAGGTCACTTAAGGATGCAGGTGCTGCAACTATCATGCCTCTCGGAGCTCCGATCGGTTCCAACTCGGGACTAGCTACAAAGAGTTTCATTCAGATATTAATTGACGAGATCGACCTTCCGATAATCGTCGATGCAGGCATCGGCAAACCTTCTCAGGCATGTGAAGCTATGGAAATGGGTGCGGCTGCTATCATGGCCAATACAGCTCTTGCAACTGCAGGAGATCTTCCGCTGATGGCTTCAGCATTTAAGGATGCGATCATCGCAGGACGTAAGGCTTATCTTGCAGGTCTTGGAAGAGTACTAACAAGAGGCGCCAGCGCCTCCGATCCTCTAACCGGATTTCTTAGGGATTAAGAGGTAACCGTTAATGGAGAATAATTATCTTATCGATTCCGAATTCTTATCCAAAGAAGCGTTGGAGAAAAAGCACCGCTTGGAAAATGATCCTTCCTCCAGGACCGACCATATGAAGTATATGGAAGGAATGGAAGTGATCGAATCTGACATTTGCCATAAGGTCATGAGCGAGATGGATTCTTATGACTACACAAAGTATACCGCCGTGGATGTTCAAAAAGCCCTGGAGCACGAGAAATGCACGATAGAAGATTTCAAGGCACTTCTGTCCCCTGCCGCTGAGCCATTCCTTGAAAAGATGGCTCAAAAGGCGCGACTTGAGACATCCAAACACTTCGGAAATACGGTCTACATCTTCACTCCTTTGTATATCGCGAACTACTGCGAGAACTATTGCGTTTATTGCGGTTTCAACTGCTATAACCACATCCGCAGGATGAAGCTCAGCATGGATCAGATAGAAAAAGAGATGAAGATCATCGCCGAAAGCGGCATGGAAGAGATACTGATCCTCACAGGTGAAAGCCGTGCTCAAAGTAATGTCGAATACATAGGTGAAGCCTGTAAGCTCGCCAGGAAATATTTCAGGCTCGTGGGCCTCGAGATCTATCCTGTAAACACGGACGAGTATCGCTACCTTCATGAATGCGGTGCTGATTATGTAACCGTTTTCCAGGAGACATATGACACGGTCAAGTATGAGACTTTGCATCTCATGGGTCATAAGCGTGTATGGCCTTATAGGTTCGACGCTCAGGAAAGAGCACTGATGGGAGGTATGAGAGGAGTCGCTTTCTCGGCTCTTCTCGGTCTTTCTGATTTTCGAAAAGACGCACTTGCCAGTGCCCTTCATGTATATTTTCTTCAGCGAAAATACCCGCAGGCCGAGATGTCTTTATCATGCCCGAGACTAAGGCCTATCATCAATAACGAGAAGATCGATCCTTTGGATGTTCACGAGAAGCAGTTATGTCAAGTTCTCTGCGCCTACAGGATCTTCCTTCCGTTTGTCGGAATAACCGTATCATCAAGAGAGAGCGCCAGCTTCAGAAACGGCATCGTCAAGATCTGCGCCACCAAGGTATCCGCAGGCGTATCCACCGGAATCGGTGATCACGAGAAAAAGTACGAAGGAAAGGAGTCGGACAGCGTAGGAGATGAGCAGTTCGAGATCGAGGATTCAAGAAGCCTCAGATCGATGTATGACGATATCTCGGGTGAAGGCCTTCAGCCTGTCCTTAACGACTATCTTTATGTCTGACATCATCGTAGTCACCAACAGAAAACTCGTAACCGGAGACTTCCTAACAAGGATCACTGAGATATGTAAGTATTCCCCAAAGGCGATCATCCTTCGCGAGAAAGACCTGCCGGAAAAAGAGTATCTGGAACTAGCAGGCAAGGTTAAAAATATCTGCGACGAATACAAAGTTACGTTCATATCGCATACTTTCCCATTAGGAGAGAATATACATTATCCTCTTGATCTGTTCAGAAAAGATGACGGTATGACAGTCGGAACGTCAGTACATTCCGCAGATGATGCGATCAAGGCGGAAGCTATGGGCGCGGATTATCTTATAGCAGGACATGTTTTCGAGACGGACTGTAAAAAAGGACTCCCGGGAAGAGGAATAGAATTCATCAAAGAAGTTACGGGAAATGTATCGATACCGGTCTATGCCATAGGAGGCATAGATCCCGATAATTTCCGCTCGGTCCTGGAAGCCGGAGCAAAAGGCGTATGCATTATGAGCAGCGCCATGACATCACAAAATGCCGGAGAACTCTTCTCCGCTTTTTGAATATATGCGGCACACCGGGGGCACCACCTTGTGTCGCTCAATAAAACGTAATGCAAAGGAGACTTTATGAGAGCATTATCGAGCAGGAAAAGACCTGCAGGCGCCGGAACCTATCATGATACGGGTCCCGCGCGTCACATTGACAAGAATCTATATATTAACGGAGGAACCATATCATGAGAGAGTACACAACTCAAATGGATGCTGCAAAGCGCGGTATCATCACACCTGAAATGAAGGCAGTTGCTAAAAAGGAGTACAGGACCGAAGAAGAGATCAGAGATCTCGTTGCAAAAGGTCAGGTAGCTATCTGTGCCAACAAGCTTCACACATGTATCGACCCGAACGGTGTAGGATCGATGCTCAAGACAAAGATCAACGTTAACCTCGGAGTATCAAGAGACTGCAAGGATTACGACATCGAGATGCAGAAAGTTATGGCTGCCGTAAACATGGGAGCAGAGGCTATCATGGATCTCTCTTCTCACGGAAACACTCAGCCTTTCAGAAAAAAGCTCACATCAGAGTGCCCTGCTATGATCGGTACGGTGCCTGTATATGACAGCGTCATCCACTATCAAAGAGATCTCGCTACACTCACGGCAAGAGACCTTATCGACGTTGTAAGACTTCACGCTGAAGACGGAGTTGACTTCGTTACCCTTCACTGCGGTATCACGAGAAAGACAATAGAGCAGATCAAGAAGCACAAGAGAAAGATGAATATCGTATCCCGTGGCGGCTCATTGATCTTCGCATGGATGTGCATGACAGGAGAAGAAAATCCTTTCTACGAATACTACGATGAGATCCTCGACATCTGCCGTGAATACGACGTTACGATCTCCCTCGGTGATGCATGTCGTCCTGGTTGTCTTGCTGATTCCAGCGACGTATGTCAGATCGAAGAACTCGTCCGTCTCGCTGAGCTTACTAAGCGCGCATGGGCAAAGGACGTTCAGGTAATGATCGAAGGTCCGGGACACATGGCTATGGATGAGATCGAGGCAAACATGAAGATCCAGCAGAAGATGTGCATGGGAGCTCCGTTCTATGTCCTGGGACCTCTCGTAACAGATATCGCTCCCGGATATGATCACATCACTTCAGCAATTGGCGGTGCTATCGCAGCATCCGCAGGTGCTGCTTTCCTTTGCTACGTAACACCTGCTGAGCACCTGGCACTCCCTAACGTTGAGGATGTTAAGCAGGGTATCATCGCATCAAGGATCGCAGCTCACGCAGCTGATATCGCGAAGAAGATCCCGCACGCACGTGACCTTGATGATCAGATGGCAGATGCCAGAAGGACATTCGATTGGGATAAGCAGTGGGAGTGCTCCATCGATCCTGAGACAGCCAAGGCTATCCGTGACAGCAGAGCACCTGAGCATGATGATACATGTTCCATGTGCGGTAAGTTCTGTGCAGTAAGAAGCATGAACAAAGCACTCGCAGGAGAGTATATCGATATTCTCTGATTTTATTGTCAATAATCAGACTTTATGAACTGTTTCCGTCTTTTCACGGAAGCAGTTCTTTTTTTTGACAAAATCCTTATAAAAAACAAGGCAACTCGTGATATATGCGCGTATACAAAGAGTGTTGCAATTGCTAACCTTAAATGTATCAGAGATTGTCAACAAAATAAGAATACCCTGTGTTTGATTATCAAAAAGATAAATATTTCAGGTTTACACATGACATTCCATTTGAAAAGGAGAGAAAACATGAATAAAAAGATCTTAAGTGTTGTTCTGGCATTGGCATTATTCTTAGGCGTATATGCTATCATCCCATTCCATTCACAAGATGTATCGGCAAGGGATTACTCCGGTGTCTACAGGGCTACAACATACATATACATTCCTATTTACGCTGAATCCGATTCAGAAAGATATACATATAATACCTACGGTATCCGTCAGGGTGATATGGTTGTTCTTAACAGTTCAGGATGTTTGGCTAATTGTCCATATGCAGACAGCATGGTGAAGTATATTAACAGCGGAGCATTAAAACCGGTTTATGTATCATATGCTTCCGGTACTTATTATCTGTACAAAGGTGTTAAGATCGGATTAACAAACATAAAAAAGAAATAAGATTAATGAAAGATGCGTAAACCTGTGTATTAAAAGAGGATGTCTCAATGACATCCTCTTATTTCATTTAACTATTTCCAACTCTATATCTTTTTCTTTGAGAAAGCCCGTCACCTGATCTTTATACTCTATCGGAATTCCGATCAGGGCACCGTCCTTGTCGCTGTTCGGGATGATATACATTCCGTGTTCCATGATAAGAAGGCAATTGCAGTCTTCCCACTTGATATCCAGGGCATCGGATTCGTTGTCCTCATATTTGAAGCCTTCTTCTTCGAAAGTATAAGTTACGTTACGGTCTTTTTTGATGCTCTTGTTAATGTTCAAAAGGAGTTTAATGTAGAAAGCGCCCACGATCAAAGTTCCAAGGAACGCACCTGCGAGACAGTAATAA
>JAGCGK010000125.1 GCA_017649645.1 Clostridiales bacterium
ACATATTAGCAAATGTCCTTCTTCCCTCGATAACACCCTCATCAAGAACGTTGAGGTCTTTTTCCAGAAGGATGATATCTGCAACTTCTTTAGCGATATCTACAGCTGTGTCAACTGATATGCCGACGTCAGCCTGCCTGAGCGGAAGACTGTCGTTGATACCGTCTCCCATATAACCTACGGTGTGACCTTTGGACTGGAAAGCCTTGACTACCCTTTGCTTTTGGTAAGGCGAGAGCTTGGAGAAGATCTGACATTTCTCGCAGGCTTCCTCTAGTTCCTCGTCGTTCATTGCTTCTACTTTTGCACCTGTCAGAGTGTAATCAGTTGATAATCCGAGTCTGCCGCAGATGTTGATGGCAACTCCTTCAGCGTCACCTGTGAGAACAACGGTCTTGACTCCGTTTTTCTTAAGAGCTGCAAGAGCTGATTCTGCAGACGGCTTCGGAGGATCCAGGAAACCTACAAATCCGATAAGGACCATATCCGACTCGTCTTCAACGCCGAAAGTCTCTACATCGTGGATGTCGTTTTTCTGTGCAACTGCAATGACACGAATACCTTCAAGGTTGTTATCGTATGCGAGTTTTTGAGCGCTCTCGATAAGCTCCTTGGAGATCGGTTTTACTTCTCCGTCGATCTCGATAAAAGAACAGATGGAAAGGATCTCTTCTACGGCACCTTTGGTGACCAACTGACGCTTGCCGTTCTTGTCGCGAAGAACAACGCTCATACGGCGGCGGCTGAAATCAAACGGAATCTCGTCTTCACGTGTATAGAATTCCTTCATTGATGACAGGTCTTCTTTTTCGCCGCGGTTAATGATCGCGACGTCCATAAGGTTCTTAAGACCAGTCTGAAAGAAACTGTTAAGAAAAGCATGTCTTAAGATACGCTTGTCTTCCCTTCCGAGAACGTCCATATATTTCTCGAGAATGATCTCGTCCTGAGTAAGAGTACCGGTCTTATCGGTACAAAGGATATCCATCTCACCGAAAGTCTGGATGGCTCCGAGACGTTTAACGATCGTTTCTTTTCGGGACATATTGATAGCACCCTTTGCAAGCGATGATGTCATGATGACAGGAAGCATCTCAGGCATGAGTCCGACTGCTATGGTTATACCGAACATAAGAGAATCAAGCCAGTTGCCTTTGGTGATGAAATTGGCTATGAAGATTATCGGGACCATGACCACCATGAAAGATATGAGAAGCTTACTTATGGAATCGATATTCTGCTCAAAGCTGCTCTTACTCTTATATGTATTAAGGCTCTTGGCCATGCTGCCGAAGTAAGTGCTGTTACCTGTCGTAAGGATGATCGCCTTCGCACTTCCGGAAACGATATTGCTTCCCATAAAGCCCAGGTTGTTAAGTTCCGATATCTCGCTTCCCGTAGGATCAGGACCTGCGAACTTCTCGACCGGGTTACTTTCACCCGTAAGCTGTGACTGATCGATAAAAAGGTCCTTTGTCTCGATGAACCTGACATCACCCGGAAGCATATCGCCTGATGCGAGCTTAACGATATCGCCCGGCACGACGTCTTCCATATCGATCTCCATAACACTGCCGTTACGTATAACATCTATCTTGTTGCTGATCATCTTTTGAAGTTTCTGTGCAGCGGAATTGGATTTCTCCGTTTGTACAAAAGAGATGATCGACGATATCATGACCACGAATACCAGCATCAGGAATGTGGCCCAATTGGATTCCTCTGCAATGATGACATCCGTTACCAGAGTAACTACCGCCACGATCAGGAGAACGATATTAAACGGATTGATTATCGCTTCCCTCACGCGCCTGGCTAGGCTGTTCTGGTTTCCGGTGTCAATAATGTTCTTGCCGAATTCTTCAAGCTTGTCGCTTGCCTCGACCTGGTTTAATCCCTCCTCCGAAGAAGACAGTTTCTCGTAAAGCTCCGCATCACTGATCGCGCTTAAAGCCGCCAGCTCCTGCTCCACCTTTACCTTGCGTTCTTCAGTCTTTGAATTACTCTTTCTCACTTTTTTCCCCTCTCGAAAACAATCTTCAAAAAACACACTTTAACTATACCATAACAATACTTAATACTTTCTTTAATCACGATTGACGATACATTAACCTTCCCCTCGTAAGATGTAACCATAAAACAAAAACAACAAAACCTCAGGAGGGTATAAAAATGACAAACACAACATCAATGGAAAAGAAGAACACAATGAGCAAGTTTTTCCCGATCTTCAAGGGACTCACATTCGCATTCTTCGTATTAAGCGTTTTCTGGGCAATCTTCGGCGTATGCAGAGGCTTCGCTATCGTAGCAGCTTTCACACTCGGCCTTCTGTTCTTCATGAGCCTCGGAAAGAACAAAGAAACAACCAGCGACATCTTCACATCCTGCCTCATGGTAGCTGACTGCTCATTTGTCGTATGCATAATGTTCCTTTTGGGCAGAGTTTTCTTCGGAATGTGATCTTATCAAAAGTCTGACAACATTAGAGACATCGGTATTTAACGCCGATGCCTCATTTTTATGCCCTTTTTTCTTATTTGTCCTATCGAAAACTTGTGTTACAATGTCGAGCGGAAGATATGATGAAAAGAGAAAAGGAAACTTTCCTCTTTCTGTTTTTGCTGTCTTCCGAAAAAAATAAAGGGCGGCCACAAGGCCGGGGAGGAAATTATATGAACCTTTTAAAGAAGACTGTGTCACTCATGCTTTCAGCAGTTGTAGTGACGTGCATGGGAACAGCTGTCTTTGCTGATTCCGGCATCAACATCAACCAGACATTCAAGGATACTAACTTCAGAACTTACCTGAAGCAGTACGACAAGAACAGTAACGGTTATCTTGATGACAGCGAACTCAAGAATATCAAATCCGTTGACTGTGATTCTTCAAACAAGATCAAGGATGTCTCAGGTATCGAGAAACTCAGATACTGCACTTCTTTCTCAGTATATGGTGGAAATGTTGTAGATGTCGATCTTTCAAAGTGCACCAACATCACTTCCGTATCTATCACTAATTCTACAACGATCAAGTCCTTCAAAGCAGGCTGGGATATCGAGTATCTTGATATCACTTTCAGTTCCATCGAGACTCTTGATCTTTCCAACGTTTTCTACCTCAGAACCATCAGATTGATGCAGAATGAAAACCTCACAGGCAAGGTCGATCTTACAAGAGCTTTGTTCCTCAATGAGGTAAAGATCGCTTCCACACCGGTAACGAGCGTTGAATTCTGCAAGGGCTGCAGATTGGGCTTATTGCAGATCCTTAATACAAACATTACAAACCTCGACCTTACAAAAGTAACAGGTATGGATTTTACGATCAGCTTTATCATTTCCGGCAACACGGAACTTCGTTCCATCCTTCTTCCGGGTGATGTTTTTATTTTCCACACATCCCATATGAAGAACGGCAAGACCTCTTATTCAAATGCCGGTCAAGTATTCGTCATCGAGTAATATCTAACCACGGGGTTGTCTTTTTGAGGAAGCCCTGTCTTTTACGATATAAACAAGAAAACAAAAGTGAACCTCCAAAGCCGAACAAACTTTGGAGGTTCTTTTTACTCTTTCCGAATAACAATCGTCTTATTCTGAGATCACCGCTCTATGGCATAACTCTTACAAATATCCGTGAATTCCTTTGACTTAACGAACTCATTGAATACCTGCTCCTTTGTCATGCCGTTGCTCATGCTGTCAAGCCAGAAGTTCATGCCGTCCGTATCAGGGTCGCGTCCCATAAACGTCTTGTACATCTTGGTAATGAGCTGTTCGTTTGTAAGATTCATGTCTTTGATCTCTTTGGAGAAGAAGAATTCTCTTGCTGCCTGAGAACCAGAAAGCTCAAGGTTGGTCAAGCCCAAACTCCAAAACTTAAGTCCGTCCTCCTCAGGGTCTCTTCCGAGACACTCTGTATAAAGCCTTGTTGCAAAATCTGTTGCGTTCTTGGAAGCGACCGTTGCTTTTGCTCTTGTGGCTCCTGACTTAACTCCGTAAGCAGCACATACATTGCACCACTCGGTTGAATTGATGAAGCAATCTACTACAACATCTCGGCCCTGTGTCTTAAGACTGTTCATCCAGAAGTTGAAGCCGTCCGGATCATCAGAAGCTTTTCTGTTGAAGAAAGTTTCATAAAGAACAGTCAGAAACTGCTCATCAGTAAGTTTTCTGTCGTTGAACTCCTTGCTCAAGAGGAACTCGTTTGCACACTGAGCACCGTTAAGATCTCCGTTACCAACATGCTCACACCAGAAAGCTTTACCTTCCGGTTCGGATGCACGACCAAGTGCTACTGTGTAAAGTCTTTCAACAAATGCTTCAAATCCGCCTTCATCAGAAGGAGCCGTAGTAGGATTTGCTGTCCACTTGGCGTAGAGAGTTATATTATCCGTTACAACTGAATTGAAATCATATGCTTTTGTGCAGGCTGAGTCTTTGTACCATCCGCCGAATGTATAACCTGTTTTTGTCGGATCAGCAGGTTTAGTTGCCGATTCTCCGGCCCACGGTTGCTGAGCAGAAACAGCAGTTCCGCCATTTGTTTCATATTGGACTGTTACCCAACACTTATACGATATACCCTTTTTTTCCGCATAGGTCTGTGCATAACTGCCTGCTGCACAATAGATCGTCACAGGACTACTCGAAAAAGCAGCATCGGCTATTTGATTCACACTTTCAGGGATAACAACTTTTTTTAGATTTCCGCAGCCACTAAACGCATATTCTCCAATAGTTGTCACACCGTCAGGGATTGTAACAGATGTTAGTTTCCAACAACCATCAAATGCATTTTCTCCGATACTCGTCACACCGGAAGGAATAGTATATGATGTATCGGTTTTCCCTTCTGGAAAGATTACTAATTCGGTTTTATCCTTATTAAATACTATTCCGTTTTCACTGCTGTAATTCGGATTA
>JAGCGK010000126.1 GCA_017649645.1 Clostridiales bacterium
AACGCTTCCTGGAATAAGGGATAGAATGAGGTGTTTACTTTTCAAGTGCTTTCTTGTTCTTCTGATAAGCAATAACTCCGCCTGCGATAGCCCATGCGATCGCTGTGACGATGCAAGCTACTGCAATGCTTCTTCCAGGGAGTCTATTGAGGATTGCTGAAAGCATTAACAATTCTCCTGCTGCTCCGCTTGCGAGTCCGATTGTTGCTCCGTGTACTACGTTGATCAAATTTGTGTTTTTCATTTTTATACCCTCCAAATTGTTTTTTGTGTTTGTGTTTTTGTTTTATGGTTACATCTTAACGGGGGAGAGTAAAATCATCGTTAAAACGGTATTAAGATTTTTCCTGAATTATTAAAGAAAAGATAAAGAGCTGCTGAGGATAACAACGCAAAATAAAAGAGCGTCTCAATAATGGATTGAGACGCCCGTCATTATTTTTTATTTACTCTTACTTCTTAACGAGAAGTGACTTACCTGTCATCTCAGCAGGCTGTGGGAGACCCATGATCTCGAGAAGTGTAGGTGCGATGTCGCAAAGTCTGCCGCCTTCTGCGAGAGTGTAGGAAGGATCATAGTTAACGAGGATGAACGGAACAGGGTTTGTTGTGTGAGCTGTGTGCGGATCACCTGTCTCGTAGTTGATCATCTGCTCTGCGTTACCGTGGTCAGCACAGATGAACATAACACCATCCATCTTCTTAACTGCATCAACAGCAGCGCCTACGCACTGGTCAATTCTCTCAACTGCCTTAACAGCTGCCTCGATAACACCTGTGTGACCAACCATGTCAGGGTTAGCGAAGTTGATGATGATAACATCGTAGTTACCTGATGTGATAGCAGCATCGAGTTTCTCGGAAACTTCAGGAGCGCTCATCTCAGGCTTAAGGTCATATGTAGCAACCTTAGGTGAGTTAACGAGTGTACGATCCTCGTCCTTGTTTGGCTCTTCGATACCGCCGTTGAAGAAGAATGTAACGTGTGCATACTTCTCTGTCTCAGCGAGACGGAGCTGCTTGAGACCGTTCTTAGCGAGGTACTCACCGAGAGTGTTTGTGATCTCTTCCTTCTTGAATGCTACGAACTTATTAGGGATCGTCTCGTCATAGTCCTTGAAGCATACATATGTCAAAGGCATGAAGCCGTTTGCTCTCTTAAGGAACTTGATGCACTTAGGATCGGAAGCGTCACCATCCTGAGCTGCGATATCCTCGTCGGAGAAGCAGAATGCCTTAGTGATCTCACGGGCACGGTCAGGACGGAAGTTGAAGAAGATGATGGAGTCGTTAGGCTTAACAACAGAAAGAGGCTTGCCGCTCTCGTCTGTGATAACTGTAGGGAGAACGAACTCGTCTGTTACGCCGTTGTCGTAAGACTTCTGCATAGCAGCGATACAGTCTGTATCCTTAACGCCTTCACCGAGTACGAGGGAATCATAAGCCTTCTGGATACGATCCCAGTTGTTGTCACGGTCCATAGCATAGTAACGGCCGGACATGGAAGCTACCTTACCGCAGCCGATCTCGTCCATCTTGTCAACGAGAGCCTGGAGGTAATCCTTACCGGATGCCGGAGGTGTGTCACGTCCGTCAAAGAACGGGTGAACGTAAACGTTCTCGAGACCGTTCTTCTTGCACATCTCGATGATAGCGTAGAGGTGTGTGTTGTGGCTGTGAACGCCGCCGTCTGAGAGAAGGCCCCAGATGTGGAGGTCAGAGTTGTTCTTCTTGCAGTTGTCGATAGCACGGAGGAGTTCCTCGTTCTTGAAGAAAACACCGTCTTCGATGTACTTGGTGATAAGTGTGAGGTCTTGGTAGATGATACGGCCGGAACCGATGTTCATGTGACCTACCTCGGAGTTACCCATCTGTCCGTCAGGAAGTCCTACGGAAAGACCGGATGCATATCCGAGCTGGTATGGGCACTCAGCCATGAGCTTGTCCATTACAGGTGTATTGGCCATCTTGATCGCATTGCCCTCTTCGCGGTCTGTGATACCGTAACCGTCGAGGACCATTAAAACTACTGGTTTTTGACTCATAATATATGGTCTCCTTATATATAAAAATTTTTATAACTATATAATTGCCACAATGATTTTAAAGTATAAGCCCCCCAAGTTCAACAAGATTTCCACACAAAAAAACAACCGCCTCAGGCGAAGCGATTGTTTTCTTTGTCATATGTATAGTCGATGATCTTAAGCTTGTCTTCGATCTCTTTGGCAGGGACTCCGTAGGCTGTCGCGAACTCTTCAAGCGACGGATAGTTGTCACGAAGCTGGGTGTTTACAAAGCTTAAAAGCATCACCGGGTCTTTTGGAAGATTCATGTTTATCCCTCCGTTTCTTTTCGAAAACATTCTACTACTCGAAAAAGATTTTCGGAATATGCGATAATTATTTTCAAAAGGACATACAGAGGGCACACGGCTCTTTTATCATCGGATCATGGAGGTAGAATTCAAATGGCGAGATTGCTTATCGTAGAGGATTCGTTTCAGATAAGAGAAGCTGTGGTGGACTTTTTCGAGCAAAAGGGAGAAGGCGCATTTACGATAGATGCGGCCGCAAACGGCGAAGACGGAATGAGAGCTGTAACGGAGAATTCCTACGATCTGGTGATACTAGACATCATGCTTCCGGGACCTTCGGGATTCATGATCTGCAAGAAGCTCCGCGAGAAGAGCAACTGCCCGATTGTTTTCCTGACTGCCCTCGGAACGGAAGACAACATCCTCAAAGGATACGAGATGGGGGCTGACGAATATATGGTGAAGCCCTTCTCGGTCAAGGTCCTTTACGCCAAGTGCCTGGCTCTTCTTAAAAGGCCTGAGAGAGTCACGGACGAGAAGGTCCTTATGGCAGGCGATATCAGGTTGTACCCGACAAGGATGCAGGTCTTCGCGGCAGATGAAGAGATCGAATTCGCGCCAAAAGAATACTTCCTCCTCAAGGCGCTTATCGAGAACAAAGATCATGTTCTCGGCAGGCAGAGGCTTCTGGATCTCGTGTGGGGCGTGGGTTTTGACGGAAGTGACAGAGTGGTGGACAGCCACGTCAAGAAGGTCCGTCAGAAGCTGGGTCCTGCAGGAGACCGCATCAAGACCGTGATCGGCGGAGGATATAAGATCACGTAAGGGAGAATAGAAATGAGAAAAAATAAGACCATCAAAAAACCGAGTTTCATCAAGAGATTCTGTCTGTGCCTCGCGATAATGTGGGGCATAACCGGAGTATTCAGCGCAGTCGCGTATTATAAGACTGATGCAAAGCTTCGTGACGATTTTGAAATATCCAACAGAAACTATATTGAGAAACTGAAGGATGCCTGTGAGGATTACTATCTGGCATATTCGGAATATGAGTTCAATAAGCACAAAGTTAATCCGGACGGGAATGAAGGATACTTCATGCTTAACAAAGCATACGTAAATCTGGTATTTCAGATGAACATGGTAGCTGCCAGTACAGGAATGTATATGGAACTTCGCGTGGCAGATTATGACGCCAAACTTTTGGATTCGACGAGCATAGCAGATAAGGTTGTCGCTTCTCCTTCTTTTACCAACGGAATAGTTGCACACTACCTATGGAATGCCGGCATGACTCTTCCTGATGAGACGATAGTCTTTGGAATGGACGTTGATCCTTCCACATTGTCTTTTGACAGCAATGGCGAGAAGATCACTTTCACGAGCAGTGACAGGCTGTCAGCTAAGGATACGGAACTGGAAGAAAAAATGATGGAGATCACCATTATCAATGATGATGTCGGATTTCCGCTATGGAACACCTTTGGTCTTTACGATCCTGAGTCAGTTAACGGAAACATAATCAGGTTCTATCAGGTGCCGGACTGCTACCTTGATACTGAAGCATTAATGGCTATCCCTCAGACGATCAAGACTGTCGGCACTGATGATGAAGAGAGGGTCTGGACCAACGAAGGAACGTTCGATACGAATAAATATTTCTATTCTTCCGATTCGCTCTTAAGTGAAAGCAGGGAAGTCGGCAGAAGTACTCTGGTCGTAAATTATCAGCCTGAAAATATGCTCACTTCAGACGACCTGAGCGTGGTATATGACGGAACTACTTTAAAGCACATAAACGGCAAGAAAGATGATATGACCATGGTACTGTCTAACGGTGAATCGATAGATGTGGAACTTGCAGATACGATCGATTATTCCAGATGGGTCCTGTGGATAGCTGAACCGACCTATGTCAGCTTTTTTGAAGCTGCACCGAAGATCGTCATCGCCAACATCTCTTTGTGGCTGGGTATCGCTCTGGTTATCGCTTTGATCTTAGCCTATGTCGGATATATAAGAGCCAAGTCAGTCTATGATATCGTCGAGTACAGAAGAAAAACTACCGACAGCATGGCACACGACCTTAAGACTCCTCTTGCTGCGATCTCGCTTTATTCCGAGAATCTGGAAGAAAATATCAACAACGACAAACGCTCATACTATTCTTCGAAAATAAGGGAGAATGTAGACGTTATGAACAACATGATAGAAAGCAACCTGAATTTCTCGCAGATCGAATCGGGAAAGATCCAAAAGACGTTCAGTGAAGTTTCCGTAAAGGGTGTGGTTCAAAGCGAGTATGATGCGGTGGAGGATGTTTTCGAGAAGAAAGATATAAAAGTAAATATCAAGGGAGAAGACATCAAGATCAAGACGGATGAGAAACTTTTCCGTCAGGCGATGCGCAATCTTCTGAGCAATGCGATCAAGTTCACAAGGCCGGGAACGGAAGTCGACATAACAATGGATAAGGCCGGACTTAAGATGTCGAACAAGACGGATGAGAAGATCGAGGACATCAAAAATATTACAAAACCGTTCGTAAAGGGCGATTCGTCCAGGGGAAGCGAGACCGGCTCGGGACTGGGCCTGTCGATAGTCGAAACCAGCTTAGAGGCAGCGGGCCACAGGTTCAACGTGGATAAAAAAGGAGATGTATTTACCGCCTTGGTATATTGGTGACAAGGTAAAAAAATTGTTATTGATTTATTCAGGTTTAGTATATATAATTGTCGCGGAAGGGCTATAAAAATCGTGGAGGTGATCATATGATCAAATCGCGAGGAATAGTTTCCTTCGCATTGGCGGCGGGCATAGTCATGACTATGTTCTCCTCAGTTTTCGCAGCACCGGCATGGGATGTAACGGGACACTGGAATCCCGGCGCAGGTGAAACAGAATTCGATTGGCGTTCAAAGCCGGGTGAGATGGAGGTAGATCTTTCTCCTACTACACCTCAGTACACAACTGATTCATCAGATTACTTTTATAAAGATGCTTATGGAACAATGAACCAGTATAGTCAGAAGACAGTAACTTTTGACTATAAGGGCACTGTATCCAAGCCAAACCTGATTTTCAGAGCACCTCTTGTTGGTGGTAACGGAGATTATATATACAATTTCGGATCGAAAATGGCCGGAACCATGAATATATATAATGCCAAGGTCATGGAGATGAGGATCAATACAACAAACGCTTTGAACCTGATCTTCCATGATTATGATGACGACGAATATTTTCCGACAATTAATTCAAACAATAAAAGTAGTGATCTTTCAGTTTCTTTGATGGGAAAGACAAAGCAAAATGTGACTGTCGGCAGTGGTTACAAAGGTATAGATTATTCTATCAAAGACAGCACCACGCTTAAGTCGGTTACGGTCAGTGAGTCTATAACTACGGTTCCTGACAATGCATTCTATAATGACACAGCTCTTTGTGCCGTATCACTTCCGAGCACAATAACTTCTATTGAGTACAGTGCTTTCTATCATGATACTGCACTTAAGACTCTCGGTATTCCGAAGTCCGTTAAGTCCATCAAGCCGGATGCGTTTGAAAAATCCGGTATTACGACGATCAACTATAACGGAACAATGGCTGACTGGGGAAAGATCGATATCTACGAGACACATCTGGACAGATTTGATAATCCTTATATCTCTTTTGACGGATTGCTTACTGATCATGCGATCACAGTTAAATGCACCGATGGAGATATCATCCTTCCGGTACGCTCCCGTAACAACGAATCTTATAGCGGATCAAGAGGTTATGTAGCTCAGACCGGCGGAAAACCCGGATTCGAATGGTATATAAACGGCGGAGTCACGACTGTCAATGTCGGAGCAGACAGCTCAACAATCCCATATACATCCATGGATGAGTTCCTTGATAAAC
>JAGCGK010000127.1 GCA_017649645.1 Clostridiales bacterium
GACCAGAAAGAGGGTTACTACCTTTGTTTCAATTTCTCAGCAGAGAACACATTCCCTAGAGAGATCGAGCGTAAGCTTAAGATCACTGAGAATGTTATGCGTTTCCTTGTTGTTCGTGTAGGCGAGTGATCGTACGACACGGAGGAATTTTAAATGAACAAAGTAATTTTGATCGGTAGATTGACCAAAGATCCAGAAGTAAGAAATACTTCCAACCAGACTGCATTCTGCAATTTCTCTATTGCAGTAGACAGAAGGTTTAAGGATAACAACGGACAGCGTCAGGCTGATTTCATCAACTGTGTAGCATGGAGACAGACAGCCAGCTTTATCGGTTCTTATTTCCGTAAGGGAAGCAAGATCGCAGTAGTAGGAAGTCTTCAGACACGTACATACGATGATAATCAGGGACAGAAGCGTTATGTTACAGAGGTAGTAGTTGAAGAGGCAGAGTTTGCTGATTCCGCTAACTCAGGTTCCAGAGAATCCGCTCCTGTAGCTCAGGCTCCGGTTCCGGCTCCTTCAAGTGCTCCGGCACCTGAAGCTCCTAAGGCTCCTGCTGCTCCGATTGATGTGAGTATCTACGAAGAAAAGGATGATGGCAATGGAGAATTGCCGTTTGACATTTGATCTAGTAAAGGAGATTAAGACTTATGGCTGAAAATAGAGCACCTAAAGCAGGTCGTGAATTCGGCGGAAACATGAGACCAAGACGTTCCAGAAGAAAGACATGTTCTTTCTGCGCTGAGAAGGTAGAAGTTATTGATTACAAGGACGCAGCTAAGCTTCGTAAGTTCGTTTCTGAGCGCGGCAAGATCCTTCCTAAGAGAATGACAGGTACATGTGCTAAGCACCAGAGAGAGCTCACAACTGCTATCAAGCGTGCACGTCACCTTGCACTTCTTCCATTTATCGCAGACTAATTCTGTGTACCGTTTTCGGTTTGGAATTGAGTGAAAAATAGTATATAATTACAGGGCGCCTTTTAAAAAGGCGTCCTTATTTTTTTCTTGGGGGTATGTTGGAATGAAAGTAATCCTTCTCAAAGATGTAAAAGGCCTCGGAAAGGCTAATGATGTAGTAGAGGTTAACGACGGCTACGGAAGAAATTTCCTTCTTAAGCAGAAAGTCGCACGTGAATATTCAGCAGCAAATCTCAATGATGTAAAGATGAAGAAGGGTGCTCAGGCAGAACATGCCAGAAGAGAACTCGAGGCTGCAAAAGAAACAGGCAAAAAGCTCGGCGGACAGAAGTTCGTTCTTAAGGCAAAGACAGGTGAGGGCGGAAAGCTCTACGGTGCTATCACGGCAATGGATGTATCTGCTGTTCTTAAGAAGGCCGGCTATGATATCGATAAGAAGAATCTGACACTTAAGTCACAGATCAAGAACCTCGGAACTTACGAAGTTAAGGTTAAGCTCCACACAGAGGTTTCCTGTGATATCGTACTTGAAGTTGAGGCTGAGTAAAGGGGTCCGTTAAAAGTGGCAGATCGTGAACTTAATGACAATCTGATCGGTAATGATGCTAAGAAGAACGCATTTGATATTGAGAGCGAGAAGGCTCTCTTGTCGTTGTGTCTTAAAAATTCCGACGTGTTGGATCATGTCGTAAGCAGCAGATTGTTCCCTGAAGATTTTTACGATCAGCGCCACCAGATCTTATTTCTGACTATTTCCAAACTTTATGAGGATAGTCAGACTATCGATCCTTATACGATCATCAAGAAACTTCAAAGTGACGGTATTCTTCAGAAGGCAGGCGGAAACAGCTATGTAATGGGACTTACGGATACATATGCCATTCCGTCCAGCAAAGAAGATTATGTAAGGATCATCAAGGACGCTAGTTCCAGAAGAAAACTTATCAAGACCTTGGATAAGATCGGAGCTTTGGCTAAGAACGGCGAGTCCTCGGCTTCCGATATTGCTGATACAGCTATCAATGAGTTGTCACAGCTTCGCGAATCCAGGGAAGATGAAGGTTTTGAATCTCTTAAGGACATCCTTAAGAAAACTATCAACGACATTTATAACGTTTCCACAGGTAAGACGTCACGTCGTGTTATCAAGACAGGTTTTAACAGATTGGATGCTAAGCTTGGCGGTCTTCGTCCGGGAACATTTAACATCCTTGCCGCCAGACCTGGTATGGGTAAGACGGCTCTTGCGATCAACATTGCAGTTAATTCTGCTTCGTTGTTCAATACTCCTGTCTGTATCTTCTCTCTCGAGATGAGTAAGACGGAGCTTGGAAACAGAATTATCGCATCGAGGACAGAATTTACGGCAAAAGATCTTCAGTATGCGAACTTTAAAGAAGATAAGCTCATGGAACTTTACAGAGGAACCAAGAGTTTGAATGAACTCAGTATCTACGTTAATGACACTTCCGTTGCAAATCCTGCATCGATGATCTCCGATTGTAAGAGATTGAAGGCTGAAGGTAAGCTCGGACTTGTCATAATCGACTATCTGCAGCTCATGAGCCTTCCTGATAAGCAAAGATCCAATATGTCCAGACAAGCCGAAGTAACTGAGATCTCGAGAAGCCTTAAGGTTATGGCCAAAGAACTTGAGGTGCCTATCCTGGCGCTTTCACAGTTGTCACGTGGTCCTGAATCCAGAGAAGACCATACACCTATGCTTTCTGATCTTCGTGATTCCGGTGCTATCGAGCAGGATGCCGACAGCGTTTGGTTTATAGACAGAGATAATTACTATGACAAGGACGGCGAGGTTCCTAACGAACAATCCGCGAGGATCATCGTTGCCAAGAACCGTCACGGAAGTACAGGACCTATCTACCTTAAGTGGATCGGATCCAAGACTCTCTTTATGGAGAAACCTGATAAGAATGAGCCGCAGGAACAGCCTGGAACAAGGCCGCCGCACAGGCAGGATCAGCAGTCTGCTTCCGCTTCTTACTCATATCCTGACGAATCGGCAGTTCCTGATATTCCGCCGATGCCGCCTGCAGACTATGAGCAGGTTCCGCCTCCTGATTATGAGCCGGAGCCTATTATGCCGGGAGATGAAGCTCCTCTTGAGAATGTGGCCAACGATGAGATGTTTAACGATGCGGAAACATCGGATCAGTTCCCGGAGGGTTTGTTCTGATACATGGAATTTATTGAAAAGGTCCGTAGTTTTTCAGCCGATAACAAGATCTTCGACGGGAGGTCTTTGATCGTCGGTTGCTCGGGCGGTGCTGATTCCGTGGCACTTTTAAGGGTCCTTCCACAGATCACATCTTCAGATATCTATGTAGTTCACGTAAATCACTGTCTTCGCGAAGACGCGGACAGGGATCAGAAGTTTGTGGAAGATCTCTGTAAAAGCCTTGATATCCCTTGCAAAGTCTATAAGTTTAACGTTGGCGAAGAATCTAAGATCAGGTCCAGATCGATAGAGGATACCGGCAGGATCCTGCGCTATGAAGCCTTTGAATCATACGCCTTTGAACTTTTCGGAGAACAAAAGGATCAAAAGTCGGTGATCTGCCTTGCCCATCATAAGGATGACCTGTCCGAGACCATGCTCATGAACGTATTCAGGGGCAGCGGACTTGAAGGACTTTTGTCACCTCGTGCCGTAAGCGACAGGGTCGTAAGGCCTTTCCTCTGCGTCTCGAAAAAGGAGATCCTCGAATTTCTTGATAGCCTTGGACAGCCTCACTGCGAGGATGTGACCAATACCGAGAACTGCTGCACGAGAAATATCTGGCGTAACAAGATCCTTCCCGAGATCTCGGAAGTATCCGTAAAAGAGCCTTCTGAGGCGCTTTTTGAGACTTATAAGCTTTTAAGTGATGACATGGATCTTATTGACGGTCTTGTCTCGGAGAAGCTCGAAAGCTGCCTTGACAGAAAGCACCTGGTGGTCGATATCAGTGTTTTCGAGAATTGTCACAGGGCTATATCAACAAGGCTTATCAGGGCTCTTTGGAAGGAGACTTTCGGGGATCTGGTCGATTTTGAGCAAAAGCACGTTCAAAGCGTTCTGGATCTTTGTACCGATAACGGTCCTTCGGGAAGGAGTATCGATCTTCCTTTTTCTCGAAAAGCCTTTGTTGCAGGCAAGGTCTTGGGTTTTTGCAAGGCGTCGGAACTTGAGGACGGACTAAAACGCGCCGTCAGATCGTCGGGGATCCTTGTTTTCGAAGAGAAAACTGATTTTATGACGATAGAGGATGCAGAAAATACAACAATTTTACCCAAATCCCTTATTAAAATAAATTATGAAATCGTTGAGAAT
The DNA here is from genome assembly GCA_017649645.1 of Clostridiales bacterium. Taxonomy (GTDB): domain Bacteria; phylum Bacillota; class Clostridia; order Saccharofermentanales; family Saccharofermentanaceae; genus Saccharofermentans. The sequence continues at coordinate 4,258 of JAGCGK010000127.1, forward strand.
ATTGAGACGATAAGGTATAATACTAATTCGTGGTTTTGTCCGTTTTTTACACCGGATCTTCTCGGAGAACTGAGTGTCGGACCGATCGACAGGAACATGACTTTTAAGCGTGCCGGAACAGACCTTAAGACCAAGGTCGATAAGCTCCTCGGATCTTACAAAGTGCCGGGCGCCACTAAAGATCTGGTACTCGGAGTCGTAAGAGGCGATGAGGTCCTGTGGATACCCGGAGTCGGACATGCCATAGGATTTACGGACAATATCTCCAGGGATAAGTTCCTTGAAGGTTCGTCAGATATGGGAAGACACAAGTATCTGGTAATACGATTAACGGAGGTAGAAGCATGAACGGAGTTGACGTTTCAGAAGTTATGATCTCAGAAAACGAGATCAAAGCAATGGTAGAACATACGGCTGCTCTGATCAACAAGGACTATGGTGACGAGGAACTTCTGGTCATCGGTATCCTTACAGGAAGCTTCATCTTCGCAGCTGATCTTATAAGACATCTCACGATGCCTGTAAAGATCGACTTCATGCAGGTATCAAGTTACCAGGGACAGACTTCCACCGGAGTTCTGACAATTAAGAAGGACTGTTCCTTCGATATCGAAGGCAAGAACGTTCTTATTGTCGAGGACATCATTGACACAGGTTACACACTCAAGTGTCTTAAGGAACTCCTGCTTAAGAGAAATCCGAAGAGCCTCAAGATCTGTACGGCTTTTGATAAGCCTGAAAGACGTGTTAACGAGATCGAGGCTGATTATAAGGGGATCACGATCCCTGACAAATTTATTGTTGGTTATGGCTTGGATTATGACGGAGAATTCAGAAACCTTAAGGATATCTGCGTCGTATCCATGAACGGAGGTAATTAATGAGCGACAACAACGGTTCAAACAACAGAAAGATGCCGCCTTTATCGGGACTTCTTTTTTATCTGGTCTTGATAATCGGTCTTTGTGTATTGTTTGTCAGCATTTTCGGAAGAGATACATCCAAGGACAAGGTCGAGTATGTTTATAGCTATATCGAGTCCGAGGAATACGATGTTAAGAACGTAACTCTTCGCGGCACGACAGCCATCATCGAGTACAAGAAGGACGGCAAGGAACTTACAAAGTCCCTCGATGTTCCTCAGGAAGGTACGGATGAGCTTATTGAATATCTCGAGGTCGCAAAGTCAGAAGGTTTGATCGATTCTTACAAATACGAGGAACCATTCAACTGGGGAATCGTACTTGACACTATAGTCGTAATCGCAGTCGTAGGTTCGGTAGTACTTTTCATCTTCCTTACAAGACAGGGCGGAGACAAGGGAGTATTCAACTTCGGTCAGAACAGAGCTAAGCTCGTTACTGCAAATCAGATGAAGATCAAGTTCGGCGATGTTGCAGGTTGTGCTGAAGAGAAGGAAGAACTCCAGGAGATGGTAGACTTCCTTAAAAATCCGGAGAAATACAAAAAACTCGGAGCGAAGATCCCGAAGGGCGTTATTCTTTCAGGCCCTCCTGGTACAGGTAAGACACTCCTTGCGAAAGCTGTTGCAGGTGAGGCAGGCGTTCCGTTCTTCCATATGTCCGGTTCCGACTTCGTTGAGATGTTCGTCGGTGTCGGTGCATCCCGTGTAAGAAGCCTTTTCACAGATGCTAAGAAAGCAGCTCCTAGTGTTATCTTTATCGATGAGATCGATGCAGTAGGTAGAAGAAGAGGTTCAGGTCTTGGCGGCGGACACGATGAGCGTGAGCAGACACTCAACCAGATCCTCGTTGAGATGGACGGTTTTGATACGAATACAAACGTTATCGTAATGGCAGCTACAAACAGAGCTGATGTCTTGGATCCGGCACTTCTCCGTCCGGGACGTTTTGACAGAAGAGTTCATGTTTCCGAGCCTGATCTTTACGAGAGAGAAGCTATCCTTAAGATCCATGCAAAGGGCAAGCCGCTCAAGGATGTAGATCTTATGGAAGTTGCAAGAGCAACAGTCGGATTTACAGGTGCTGATCTTTCAAACCTTCTTAACGAAGCTGCTCTTCTCGCAGCCAGAAGAAACAAGAAGGAGATCACTCCTCTTGAGGTTTCCGATGCTACCTATAGAGTAATGATGGGTCCTGAGAAGAACTCCAAGAAGCCGTCTGAGAAGACTAAGAAACTTACGGCTTACCATGAAGCAGGTCATGCTATCGTTCTTCGTGCTATCTCTACTACCGACAAGGTCGATCGTGTAACGATCATTCCGGTAGGACAGGCAGGCGGATTTACTTCTCATAAGCCGATCGAGGATACGGAGTTCCACACAAAGAGAATGCTTCTCGATGATATCAAGGTATCACTTGGCGGACGTGCTGCTGAAGAGATTTTCCTTGATGACATAAGTACAGGTGCTTCGAGTGACCTTCAGCATTGTAACCGCATTGCTACATCCATGATCAAGCGTTTTGGTCTTTCCGATAAGTTCAAGAACATGGTATTCGGCGATGACAGCAATGAAGTATTTATCGGCGGTTCCTATGGTCAGGTACAGCCTTACTCAGACGTTACTGCAGCTGAGATCGATGAGGAGATCAAGTCCATAATCGATACTTGCTACGAAGAGACAAAGCAGATCCTTCACGAGAAGAGTGCTATTGTTGAAGGTCTTGCATCCCGTCTTCTCGAAGTCAGCAAGGTTGACGGTCCTGAGTTCGAAGAGATCTACCTCGCAAACGGTGATCTTACTGCCATCCATCAGAAGGAAGCGGAGATGAAGGCTAAGTATTCAAATCCTTCCGACGATAAGGATAAGGAAGGCGGAGATACTCCGGCAGCTCCAGCAGCTCCTGCTCCGGCAACATAATCTGGATTAAGATCTGAGGACTGTTCCGTAAACAATGGAACAGTCCTTTTATTTTTCCTTTTTTAATTTCAAATATTGTGCAATACTATTTCTATGCGATTTTTTAAGAAGGTGATCTAATGCAAAGAGGTTTGGATAAACTCGAATCCGGTTCAAAAATATATTTCATTGGTATCGGCGGTATCTCGATGAGCGGGCTTGCTCTTTTGGCTCAGGGATACGGCTTTAAGGTCGGAGGCTCCGACATGAATCCGTCAGAGAGGACGGAGATGCTGAAAGAAAAAGGGATCACTGTCTATGATTCCCAGGTTGAGGAGAATCTTATCGAGTTCAAGCCTGACTACATAGTTAAGACTGCAGCTTGTCTTCCTACTAATAAGGAAGTTAAGTATGCGATGGATAATAACATCACGATGTTTGACAGATCAGAATTTCTCGGAATGATAACCGAGAGTTACGGATCGGTCATTAATATCTCCGGTACACACGGAAAGACTACAACAACAGCTATGACATCCCTTATGCTCCTCGAGAGCCAAAAAGATCCGACAGTTCATCTCGGTGCCGATTTCTATTCGTTCAACGGAACAGTCAGACTTGGAAAGGGAAAAGACCTTCTCGTATCTGAAGCATGCGAGTTCAAAAGATCGTTCCTTAACTTCTCATCTACAACTGCTGCCATCACGAATATCGATCACGACCATGTTGACTGTTATCCTTTGCTTCAGGATGTAATCGATGTTTTCGCTTTGTTCCTTGATAAACTCTGTGACGGCGGAAATGTCGTAGTTACAGGACATTGTAAGAATACTGCCGAGAGCCTTAAGATCGCTTCCGAGAAGTGGAAGAATGAAGGCAGGGAGATGTTCAAGGTCTACACATGCGGTATCAAGGGTGAAGCATGTGCTTATACGGGTAAAGAGCCTGATATGGCAGCTGATAATATTTCCTATGACGGCGGACTTCCTCAGTTTGACGTATGGTTCATGGGAAACAAGATCGGAAGAGCTGAGCTTCAGATCCCCGGAAAACACAATATCGACAACAGCCTCATTGCACTTTGCTGTGCACTTCTTAACGGCGGTGAGCCTTCTGCTTGTCTTAAAGCACTCAACGAATTTAAGGGTGCAGACGGAAGATATACGACAAAGGGAACATATAGGGGGGCTACAGTCGTCGTAGATTATGCGCACCATCCTGCGGCTGCCAGAGCTACGATCGAAGCTGCGAGCCACATGCCTCACAAGAATATGTGGGTCGTGTTCCAGCCTTTGACTTTCAATCGTACAAAGATGCTCTTCGAAGACTACGTAACATCGCTTTTGCCTTGCAAGAAGGTATTGTTCTCGGAGATCTTCAGTGACCGTGAGATCAACACTCATGAGATCTCAAGTCTTGATATCTCCAATGAGATCAACAAAAGAGGCGGTGACTCGGAATTTTTCGAGAAGAAAGAAGATATAATCGGAAGACTTGATGAGCTGGTCGGACAGGATGACCTGATCTTGATCTTGGGACCTGAAGATATCAGGGAACTCGGCGACGAACTTGTTAAGAAGGAAAGATAATAATGAAATTAAGAGGTGTCACTCTACTAGGGGTCATTCTTATGGTCCTCGCACTAATCGCTCAGATCGGGCTTTTCGGATATTCCTATTCGGGATATGAGAAAGATTCTCCGGTCCTTGTCATGTACGGGAATTCAGACAGTAAGTTCACTGCCACCATGTTCCGTATGGCAATGGGACGTGCGGGTTTTCAGACTTTGATCCTAAATAAGGATCTTGTAAAGGCCCAGACTATCGGTGAGCAGATTAGCCTTCCGAGAGGCTACAGGAGCCAGAGTATCGTTATCCTTGCCCAGGGTGAGGCGGCGACGAGTTCACTGAAGCTCTTTGATACTGATGAGGATACCTTGGGATTTGTCCTTGTAAATCCGAAGTTTGAGACTAATTATTCCATGGAGGGAATGGGTTCTGATTTCCCTGTCCATGATGTGGCTATCTTTACTGATGATAATGCCGAGAAAAGCGATTCCAAGATAATGTATGAGCGTCTTTCCGGCGAAGATACCCTGTTCGGTATAACTTCCAAGACAGGCGGCACTTTCTCGTCAGAAGTCTACATGAATCCTTTGGGCAACAGATATCTTTCGATATCATCGATCGGAAACGGCGACGGAATGTTCTTTTACATGTCTCCGTCCTTCCAGATCGAGCTTGCCGAGTATCTTTCTTCCAACTATTCAACAGGCAGGGAGCCTGCCAAAGCCATAATCGGCTGGTACATGATCTTCATCATGTCCTTGGCTCTCTTTATCTCCGGTCTATTTATGTTCCTCTCGAAAATACCCGTTGTCCGTTTCAGAATGGTTGCAGAAGACAAGGACAAGATCGATTTCGTTACGAAGGTTATCGTTCTTACGGCTGCAGTCCTTACAACTGTCGGACTTGTTGTATTGACCATAATGGGAGACAAAGAGGATTATATTTTCAAGATATTAGGACTCTTCCCGTGTGCGATGCTCGTTCTTATGGCTTTGATAAGGATTCCTTATCTTGCCAAGAACTTCAAGGTCAAAAGACCTCACAAGACCATGTCACTTGCTGCGATCCTTACCTTTGCGATCCTCTCTTTTGCCCTTCTCGTGGTGAACAACGCCTGGGGCATGAGCGGAGTATTTGATTCTTCGAGCAAGGTCATTATCGCGGTTACCGTATTTGTTCTGGATTTTGCATCCATCATGATAGTTGCAAGATGCGACAGTATATCTAGGATCAAGGGCTTTGGCGGATGTTCGTACTTCGGAACTTACATGATGTTCCTTTTCACGATGATCCCGTCCTTTATCATGTTTATGGTATGTGCTCTTCTCGGAAAAAACGATATAGCTTTGCTTTCGATCGGCGGAGTCTTCTGTGCCTTCCTGCCGTTCATTTCTGCTATGCCGGTCAAGCGTCATGCTAATGCAGTAAGGTTCACGGCGACCGTTCACGCAGGTATCTATTTAATTCTTTTGATTTTAATGATTTAAAATGGCATAATGTTTGTCGGGGGTCTAGTATTATATGAGCGTTACAATCAAAGATGTTGCTAAAAGGGCAGGGGTGTCTATATCCACCGTTTCAAAGTGTATAAACGGCGGTAATGTTTTGGAACCTAAGCGTTCTGAGATTTTCAGAGCAATCGACGAACTTAACTATAAAGTAAATCCTCTTGCAAGAGGAATGAAGACAAAGAAGACAAGGACCATTGGCGTTCTTATTCCTAACCTTAAGGACTATTACGGCGTATCCATTCTTACATCCGTAAGTCAGTTTATGTATGAGAAGAATTATTCGACTATCGTTTGCGACTATCACTTTTTCGAAGATCATTCGAATAATGCAAAGGAAAAGATCGACTTCCTTCTCGATTACCAGGTAGACGGTATCATCATGCAGCCTATCGGTGTTAAGTCCTCTGACTTTACAAGGATCCGTAAGGAAAAGGTACCGTTGGTCTTCGTAGACCTCGAAGATGAAGAGAATTATTGTGATTCCGTTGTTATCGACAACGAATCCATAACTTATGAAGTTATTAAGCACATAATGGATAACGGCCATAAGAATATTGCCCTTATCACCGGTGGCAGCGGTGTAGCTACCACAGATGACAGGGTCGCAGGTTACATCAGAGCTCTTCAGGAAGGCGGAATTCCGTTCAGACCTGAGTATGTTTTCAAGGAAAGCGTAAATGAAGAGAGCGGATATGCAGGCATGAAGTCCTTTATGGCTCTCGAGCAGCCGCCTACGGCAGTATTTGCAGCAGGTCATGACCTTATGTCAGGTAGCCTTTTGTATGTGGCTGATAATAATCTGAATATTCCTAACGATATCTCATTCGTAGGTTTTGAGAACCTTGAGGTAGCTAAGATCTATAATCCTAAGCTCACCATCGGTATCCAGCCTATGGAGAAGATCGCAAGAGTTGCATCCGATATGCTTTTCGAGAGGATGTCGGGCACATATATGGGTGTTGCGAGAAAGCGCAAAGTCGATACCATGATCGAGTACGGCGCATCAGTTAAGAAAATAAACTGATTCCTAAAAAACTGTTTGACACCAAATACCATTGATGATAGTATATTTCGGTGACCGCATGCGCCGGGCTCTTAAATTCGCGCCTTTTTTGGCCGATGCCTAGGGTGAAGCAGCGAGACTGGAAGAACAGGAGGACACTTATGTAC
>JAGCGK010000128.1 GCA_017649645.1 Clostridiales bacterium
GGTGACTCCGCTGCTGCTATCGAGAAGCTCGGCTTCGCTGATAAGGTAACACACATCTCCACAGGTGGTGGTGCTTCTCTCGAGTTCATCGAGGGTAAGGTTCTCCCGGGTATCGATTGCCTTAACGACAAGGAGATCGGCAGAACATTCGCAGCAGGTAACTGGAAGATGAACTGCGGTATCCCTGCAGATGCAGTTAAGCTCATCGAAGAGCTCAAGCCACTCGTAAAGGATGCTACATCCAAGATCGCTTTGGGCGTTCCTGCTACAGCTCTCGCAGCTGCAGTTGAGGCTGCTGCTTATACAAACATCAAGATCGCTGCTCAGAACTGCCACTTCGAAGAGAAGGGTGCATTCACAGGCGAGATCTCCCCACTCTGGCTCGCTAAGATGGGTGTTACATACTGCATCATCGGTCACTCCGAGCGTCGTGAGTACAACGCTGAGACAGACGAGACAGTTAATAAGAAGGCTCTTGCACTTCTTAAGTATGGTGTTAAGCCAATCATCTGTTGTGGTGAGTCCCTCGCACAGCGTGAAGCAGGCGAGACATTCGACTGGATCAAGGGTCAGATCGTCGGAGCTTTCAAGGATATCCCTGCTAACAAGCTCTGCCAGATCACTATCGCTTATGAGCCGATCTGGGCTATCGGAACAGGTAAGACAGCTACAGACGAGCAGGCTGAAGAAGTTTGTAAGTTCATCCGTGGCGTTATCGCTGAGCTCTACTGCGACAAGTGCGCTGAGGCTATGACGATCCAGTACGGCGGATCCTGCAACGCTAAGAACGCAGCAGGCCTCTTTGCTCAGGCTGACATCAACGGCGGTCTCGTCGGTGGTGCTTCTCTCAAGGCTGAAGACTTCTCCGTTATCTGCAACGCATAAGATAACTTTTTGAAGTAAACATACGGGGTATCTCACAAGTTGTGGGATGCCCCTTTTAATATGTCTTTTTTTCGAAAATAAACACCTGCCGCAAATATCAAAGACCGTTGAGAAGAAATGGTCGATGTTATAGAATCGAATTAATCGTTTTAAAGGAGGGTGTGTATGATCAAGAAATTTCTCAGTTTAGTGCTGTCAGTTGTATTGGTAACGGGACTTTTTGCGGCCAACGTTTTCGCAGATGAAAACAAAGGACAGGAACTGGTCTTCAAAAACGATGTGGCTGAGGCAGATTACGATAAGTCCGAGGATCCGGATGGTTTTTACTTTACTTTGGATAAGTCGGCTTATGTCGGTATTGTGTCTCAAAATGAGTATGATGTGGAACTGACGGGAGATAATACCATAATGCGTTTCATTATTGGTTCGCCTGAAGCAGTTTATCTTAATCCCGGAAAATACTATATCAAAGATAAATCCCCGACAACTGATCATCTGACAGTTAGTCTTCTCTATTTTGATGTCGTACTCACACGTGACGGACAAAAATATGATCTGCTTGGTACAAGGAATGTCTTCGGTATGGGTGCAGGTGAATCATATTCGGTGGAAGTGTCAGCACATGAGGGCCACGATTACAAATTTAAATGGGCATGCCAGAGTTCTGTTGCTTCATCAGGTATCATAGAGTCGTCAAAGGCTGATTTTGTGTTTCCTTTAAATGTTAAAAAGGATGAGCTGGCTTTGCTGATCATAAATGGTGATAAGCAGATAGCGATGCCTTTTTACGTATGGGTGGATGAACATCTTACTTTTGACAGAGGATTTATCAATAATCACATAGTCGACCCGAACGGAACGATCACTTTTACATATTCGGGTAAAGGTGATAAATATACTGAGGCAGGCAGTTGGAATGACTTTGAAGAAGAGGTTACATATAATAATGTAACTGTCCCGTTTATCTCCAGAGGACAGATGTTCGGAAAAACAAACTATGCAACTGCCATGACGATGGATTATGTATTCGTTAAAGATCTTACTTCTGCAGAAAAGATCAAAGTAGGAGATAAGTACCAAATATCTCTAACTGATATAGAACCTGATGACGAAGACAGTATAGATTCATTTGTAACAGATAAATATCAGCAGATATACTCCTTCACACCGGAGAAGACAGCAACGTATTCATTCAAGTCATACGGCCAGGCTGATCCATATTGTGCTCTCTTTGATTCAGATTTTAAGTGCATAGCTTATTCGGATGATCCTGTAGATTGGTGGACGTTTGAAACACTGAACAGATATTTCGATAAGAAATATGGAATATATACGGATTTCAACTTCGATATCACTGCAGAACTTGAAGCCGGAAAGACATACTATTTCTTCGTTGTAAACAGCACCAGCGTCAATCTGAACATTTCAGATTGGAGAGTTGTTTTTGATCCGGAATTTGAAGTAGAACTTTCTTGTGATACTCCTGATCCTACGGAAACTCCAACTCCGACAGCAAAGACTTCTGATCCAACACCTACATCTACAACTACACCGACTCAGGCACCAAGCAAAGGCGGTACATTTGAGGACTTCGTAGAGCGTCTTTACACAGTAGCTCTTAACCGCCCGTCAGAGCCTGAAGGAAAGGCATTCTGGTGCGAGCATGTAGGTAACGGTGACCTTAACGGTGCACAGTGCGCTAACGAGTTTCTCTTAAGTAAAGAGTTCAAAGACAGAAACTTGAGTAATGAAGAATTCTTGAAAGTTCTCTACAAGACATTCTTTGACAGAGACGCTGCAAACGATCCTGACGGTTATAACTTCTGGATGAACTGCCTTAAGACACAGGGTCGTGATTCCGTAGTCGATTGCTTCATCAACTCAGAAGAATGGTGTAACGTATGTGCTTCCTATGGAGTTAAGTCAGGAGCTACAAGAGCAAAGGCAACCGTTGCTTCAGCTAATGCGACAGCATTTGCGACAAGACTTTATACCGAATGTCTCGGCAGAGATCCTGAAGAGGGAGGACTTAAGTTTTGGAGTTTGGGTCTTACCAATCTCGAACTTACAGGTAAGCAGGCTGCTCACGAGTTCTTCTTCAGTAAGGAGTTCAACGATTTTAATCTTGATAACCAGGGACTTCTCACGAGAATGTATAAGACATTCATGGGTCGCGAACCTGACACAGACGGAATGAATTTCTGGCTCGATAACATGAAAAACGGAATGTCAAAAGAAGACGTTTTCAACGAGTTCGTTAAATCAAAGGAGTTCACAGAGATCTGTCAGAAGTACGCGATAGACAGAGGATAAAAAAGTAATTGAAATGCCGTTTCGACTTAAATGTCGGAACGGTATTTTTTTGACTTTGAATATATTTATGTGATAGTCTTCAGGTGAGTTTGTAGTGAATGGGAAGCACTCAACTTATCCCAAAACAGAATGAGATAGTGTATTGATAAAAGTCTGTTTTATAGACTGATGTTTTGGTTATGGAGGAACGAAATGAGAACTATTAGAAAGCAGGCGGTATCGACTGTTCTGATCTACGTTACCGTTTTGACGATGATCTTCAGTGTATTCGGAACTAATTCCGTAAATGCCGCAGGACAGAAACTGGACGGATTGTTGGACGTCCATACTACCAAGGTATACGATAATTTCACAAATATCGGCGGATATGTCCGACCGTCAGCGGCGACGATCCTTAATGATTTCAAGAGTAAGTCCAAAGATCAGCATCCCAGGATAATGATCGACTCGTCTTCGGTATCAGCGCTTAAGAAAGATCTGAGTAACAAGAACGATCCCAAGTACGATATCTTCTATAACAAGGATACCGGTATCGTTTCCAGAGCGAATCAGCTTTGTAAGCAATTATCGGGATCGGACAAAGCTAAATACATGTTCAAGTATTCGAAGTGCTACGAGACCAGAATGCCTGCGACCGTAGGCGGTAACGCGGCAGATGTCTTCCTAGACAGGATGCTCATATTGGGTCTTTCATATCAGATCACCGGTGACAGTAAGTATGCCGATGCGGCATGGGAGATCCTCAAAGTTATAACAGATGATTCATTTAAGGATATTAACCCATGGCACAATCTCGATTTTGGAATGTTCTGCCAAGGTTACGCCATTGCTTATGACTGGATGTATTCTGCATGGGATGACACAAAAAAGGCGACTATCGAGAAGGCAATAGTTCGCCAGTGCTTTAGACCTGCCAATGATTCGTACACTGACAATCATCCGAACAAAAACCAAACTTCTGACAACGGTCTTTTATATGGCACATTTATAAATCACAACCACAATTCCTTTGTTAATTCGGGAGTTGTCATGGTATCACTCGCATTGATGGATAAATATCCTGAGATAACATCGTCACTGTGCCACGATGCACTTATATGTTCGGAACTGTTGCTGAACGAATTCGCTCCCGGCGGACTTTCTACCGAAGGCACCATGTATCAGTCGCTCATAATAGACAACCTTTCGATGATGTTTTCTTCTCTCGAAAAATCTACCGGAAAACTCTACGGACTTGATACCTGTCCGGGCCTAAAAGACGGTAAGGCGATGAGAGTTCTTCATGGCTTTGAATCCGACTGCGGAATGTTCTGTTTTGGCGATACATACGACAGTCTCATAACCCAGCCGGGAGAACTGTATTTTGATGCACATTATGATCTTCACGGATTCAGGACAGACATATTCAACCGAGTGAAGAGCATCAAAGATTTTACTCGCAAGGTCAAATTGTTATGCTGGTATGTCCCTGACACTTCAGGTCAGGGGATAAGTATTGATAAAGATATGGTGATGAACTACGGAGGAGCAAACGGAGTTCTTGCTACGTTCAGAAACAAATTCGGAAGCGGTCAATCCTATGTAGGTGTCAAAGCCGGAACAACAACAAAAACCTATTTCACTCACATGGATGAAGGAAGCTTCGTATTCCATTCTCAGGGAATAAAGTGGGCTACGGATCTTGGTAAGGATAATTACGATATAACAGGATACAGCGCTCCGACAGGTGCTGCCAATGACAGATGGAAGATCTTCAGGATAAGACCTGACGGACACAATGTTCTTCTTATCGATCCTAACCCTTCTGATTACGGCTATCTGTTCAACAAGACAGCTACACTTACAACTGAAACTTCAGATACTCAGGCTAAGGCTGTGATCGATATGTCAGCTCTTGTCAGCGACAAGGCCAACAGTTTCCAAAGAGGTTTTCTTTTGACGGATGACAGGCTTTCTCTTGTTGTCCGTGATGAAGTTTCTCTTAAGGGTACGTCAGATCTTTATTGGGTAATGTATACAGAACAGAATGTTTCCGTTAGCGGTAATGTTGCGACATTAACGGCAAAAAAAGATTCGAAAAAGCAGGTCAAACTTGAATTCTCGTCTTCTGTATCAGGCACTTTGTATGTCGAAGATGCTTCACCGTGGGATCTTGCACCGACCGTTACAGGACCTGTTAAGCAGGAGGAGAATGATGATTATAACAGAATTGTCTTTAAGATCTCAGGAGCAAAAGGAAATGTAAACATCACAGCTAAGTTTACGCCTGTTATCGAAGAGACAAAAACTGCTCCGAGTGTATCAACTTATGGTGCGATCTCCACATGGAAGATAAACGGAAGCAGCACAACACCTGATCCGTCTGATCCGACTACATCACCAACAGCAACTACTACGACAACGACTGCACCGTCTACAACGGCTCCGTCGACAACTTCGCCGACGAATCCTAATTCGGGAGGCAATACCGGGAATAATACAGGTACGGAGAAAACTACAGAAGTATCTTTTGAAGACTTCGTCGAGAGGCTTTATGTAGTTGCTTTGAATCGTGCATCCGAACCTGAAGGAAAAGCATTCTGGTGTGAGCATGTAGGTAACGGAGATCTCACAGGTGCCGCATGTGCAAATGAGTTCCTTTTGAGCAAAGAATTCAATGACAGGAACTTGAGCGATGAGGATTTCTTGAAAGTTCTCTACAAGACTTTCTTTGACAGAGATGCAGAAGATGATAAGGATGGTTTCAACTTCTGGATGAACAGTCTTAAGACTGAAGGAAGAGACAAAGTTGTTGACGGATTCATCAACTCGACAGAGTGGTGCAATATCTGTGCTTCCTATGTAGTTAAATCAGGAGCTACAAGAGCTAAGGCAACGATAGCTTCAAAGAATGCTACGGCATTTGCCACAAGACTTTATACCGAGTGTCTCGGAAGAGACCCTGAGACTGAAGGTCTCAACTTCTGGAGTATTGGTCTCACCAACCTTGAACTTACAGGTAAGCAGGCAGCTCATGAGTTCTTCTTCTCTAAGGAATTCAACGACTTTAATCTGGATAATGAAGGACTTCTTACGAGAATGTATAAGACATTCATGGGTCGTGAACCTGACACTGACGGAATGAATTTCTGGCTTAACAACATGAAGAACGGAATGACAAAAGAAGACGTCTTCAACGAGTTCGTTAAGTCCAAGGAGTTTACGCAGATCTGTAAGGACTACGCGATCGACAGAGGATAATAACGATAACGAAAATGCCGCTTCGACTTGGATGTCGGGCGGCATTTTTTTCGAGTGATATAATGTAGAAAAAAACGGAGATGAAGCGTATGTTTTATATCCTGGCCATCGGCGTATATATTGTGAGCATGATCATTCAGGCAAGACTTCAGAGCACCTTCAACAAGTATTCGAAGGTAAGGACGACTGCCAGATATTCTGCAGATGAAGCTGCTGAGATAATACTTCGTGATGCTGAGGTAAGAGGTCTTACGATCCAGCCTATCCAGGGCAGTCTTACCGATAATTATAATCCTCGAAAACATACGATAAATCTGTCCCAGTCGGTCTATGGAAGTTATTCCATCGCGGCTATAGCAGTCGCGGCTCACGAGTGCGGACATGCGATCCAGGATTCAAAGAACTGGTGGTTTTATAGGATCAGACAGTTCCTGGCTCCTATCGCGGGAATCGCTTCCAGAGGCGGTGTGTATATCGCGATGCTCGGCATCATTATCATGGCGGGCGGAAGCGCGGCCGAAGCTGCAGGAAGCTATGAGCTCGGATATAACATCATAACCATCGGAATCATCGCTTACTTTGTGGCTTTCCTGTTCTACCTCATTATGGTTCCTGTCGAATATGACGCCAGCAACAGGGCTCTGAAGATCATAAAAGAGATGGGGCTCGTGGGTGAAGATCAGGTCGGTGATTGTAAGAAAGTCCTCCGCGCCGCAGGAAGAACATACGTGGTCGCTATGGCATCCGCGGGCGTAACGTTGCTCAGGTTGTTCCTGATAAGAGGAAACAGGAGACGCTGATGAAGACTATCGAATTTGACTCCGTATCTGGTCCCGGTAAAAAGGCAGCAGGTTTTATCTATCCTGTCGAAAACTCTAAGGCAACTATTCAGATCTGTCACGGTATGGCAGAGTATATCGAGCGCTACGAAGAGTTGATCAAGGTCCTTAATGATGCAGGTTATACCGTATGCGGGATCGACATGCAGGGACACGGCAAGACATATGCCCTTAACAGAGATCCGCTGGGATTTTTCGGAGAGGGAAAAGATGCTTATAAGTCGCTGATGGAAGACAACCTGATCTTCCATGATCTGGTGGCGAAGACTACCGGTCAGTCACCTCAGATATTATACGGACACAGCATGGGTTCATTCGTTGTAAGAGCCATGTATTCCGATAGCAGATATTCGATAAATTACGATGCGTTTATAATCGGATCGACCAAAGGACATGAGCCGATCGTATCCCTCGGGATCGCGGTCGCGAGGTTTCTGTGCCTTATAGGAAGGAGCAGGAAAAAAGGTGGTTTACTAAGCGTTCTCGCGTTCGGATCTTATAACAAAAAAGTGCCGAAGAAGAGGACGGCTTTTGACTGGCTCAGTGTCATTGATAAAAATGTTGATGAATATATCGAAGATCCGTTGTGCGGATTCTTATTCACGAACAAGGGCTACTATGACATGTTCAGGCTCATCAAGTTCATGCAGAGCAAAGAGGCGATGGATAACCTTTGTAAAAAGCCGTGTCTGTTCCTCTACGGTGATGATGATCCTGTCGGTTCATTCGGTAAGGGCGTAAAGAAAGTCATCGAAGAATTTAAGGCGCACGAAGTTCCTGTCGAGGAGATCGACTTTGGTCCGTACAGACATGAACTTATGAGAGAGCCGATAAAAGAGGATTACTTTAAGGCAGTCCTGGATTACGTAAAAAAGTTCAGCTGAGGTTGGAAGCACCGATCCTGGAGGCCCCGTTGGAGATCATCTCTTTTGCGAGGTCTTTTGTTCTGATGCCGCCTGCGGCCTTAACCTTAACATCAGGGCCGACGTTCTCCTTCATGAGCTTAACGTCTTCGAGAGTTGCTCCTGCAGAGCCGAATCCCGTGCTGGTCTTTATGTAATCTGCTCCGCTTCTTGTTACGATATCGCAGAGCTTGATCTTTTCTTCTTCGTTCAAAAGGCATGTCTCGATGATAACCTTAAGAAGGCAGCCTTTGCCGTGAACACCGTCAGAAAGAGCCTTAAGTTCAGCA
Organism: Clostridiales bacterium; assembly: GCA_017649645.1. Classification (GTDB taxonomy): domain Bacteria; phylum Bacillota; class Clostridia; order Saccharofermentanales; family Saccharofermentanaceae; genus Saccharofermentans. The sequence goes on from JAGCGK010000128.1 coordinate 8,470, forward strand.
TAGATCTCGTCAAAACGTCCGTCTTTTACCATGCAGTTATTGATGACGGTATCGATCTCATAAGCGCCGTTCTCACATGCTTCCAATGCTTCGTAGAGCTTGACCGCAGGAGTATGATAGCCGTTCGGGAAACCGATTACGGTACAGATAGGAAGTCTTCCAGCTGCATATTTGTATGCATCTTTTACGTAGCAAGGCTGGATGCATACTGAAGCCGCATCAGCTTCGATGGCGCGGTCGATGAGTCCGTAGATGTCCTCGAGCTTAGCGTTTGTCTTAAGATTTGTCATATCAACATAGCTCATGATGTTGTCGGATGACGGATTCTTCGGAACGTATTTGAAGCTGCTCGAGTTTTCGAGAAGACTGTTAAGGACGATGGTAGCGATGTTGTTGAAGCCCGACTTCGTACCCATGTTGTAAGGGACGTTATGGCCCTCGCCATAGATGAGTACGGGCACGTTTTCTCTGGAGTGGTCTGTGGACGGGGTTGACGGGTCGCAGCCATGATCGGCGGTGATGATGAGAAGATCATCGGATCTCATATCAGGGATGAACTTTCCGAGTGCTTCATCAAATTCCATGAGGGCGTTAGCGTAGCCTTTGATGTCGTTTCTGTGGCCGTAGAGCATGTCGAAGTCTACGAGATTGATGAAGCAAAGACCGTCGAAATCTTTCTTCTGCATGTCGAACATGACCTTGATGCCCTCTGTGTTTCCGGAAGTTCTCGTAAATTCCGTAAGGCCTCTGGAGGCGAATATATCCACGATCTTGCCGACGGAGATAACGTCCTTACCCTTTTCCTTGAGAATGTCGAGCATGGTCGATGACGGCGGTGTAAGGGAGAAGTCGTGACGGTTTGAAGTCCTCTGATAATTGCCGGATGTTCCGATGAACGGACGGGCGATGATCCTTCCGACTGCGTGCTCGCCTGTCATGATGGCGCGGGCTTTCTCGCAGATCGAATAGAGTTCCGGAACCGGTATAACATCCTCGTGAGCTGCGATCTGAAGAACGCTGTCCGCGGATGTGTAGACGATCAGAGCCCCCGTCTTTACATGCTCGTCGCCGTAATCGTTGATGACTACGGTGCCGCTATATGGTTTGTTGCAAAGGATTTCTCTTCCTGTAGCTTCCTTAAGCTTATCGAGGATCTCCTGCGGGAATCCGTCAGGATATGTAGGCATCGGCTTGTCTGAAAGGACGCCTGCGATCTCCCAGTGACCGATCGTCGTATCTTTACCCATTGATAGCTCGGTGAGCCTTCCGTAAGATCCGATCGGCTCCTGATATGAAGCCTTCTTAAGGTGATCTATGATCCTTTGATCCTCATGACCGTTTATATCGAAAAGACCCATCTTAGCGAGGTTAGGGAGGTTAAGACTCTCGTCGCTGCAGACCGCTCCTAAGGTGTTGCTGCCCTCGTCTTTGAAGAGTGTTGCATCTGTTGCCCCTCCGATTCCGAAACTGTCGAGTACTACAAGGAAAACTCTTTTTGCCATATGATGTGACTCCTTCCGATAGTGAACATTTGTATCAATTATAATCCACATATCCGTAAAACTGTATTTCTCGAAAACTACAGTCAAGAGTCATTTGAACAACAGTTAACCTTTTGTAAGGTGTATCTTCGTCATGTTGACAAGGGGTGTTTGGTTTATTTAGGCTCTTTTTTCTTTTAAAATATACTTGGTTTTACAGGTAATCAGAATGAATATAACGAGTAAGTTTAGAAAAACTGTTACTTTTACGAGGAATAAGACGAGATGGATCGCCGTTTTTATAATCGGCGCTTTGTTAATGGCACTCCTTATTTCCTTTTTCCCATATTTTAAGGACGAGCGTGTTTCATCCTGTGCAGGTACCAGAGGCGAGAGATCCGGTAGGATCTGCGGCTCTCCGTTGGTGCAGCCTTTTGTTCCTACAGGCCCGAAGATCAACTATATGGAGCTTCGTTTTGCCAACTGCGAATATAAGGAAGGTACTGTGATCTTCACCGTTTTCGATAAAGGAAACAATGTGCTTTATACGGAGAGAGTCCCGGTAGCTGACCTTAAGACGGATGACTACTACAGATTTAACGTTAATCTCGACGTAAAGCCAAAGGTTAAATACTATTACACCGTAACGGGTACGGGAATGAGCGACGTTCACTGTCCGAAGCTGTGGATCTCCAACAATATTGCCGATGAGTGCGGAAACTGTACATACAGCGGCTACGATCCTGAAGTAAAGATGCAGGCTTCTACGGAGATCGGTTATGCACAGTTTCACTATGCGGCTTTTGTAATATCAGTCGTATCTATCGTTGCGGCAGCATTCTCCGCGACAGTGGTACTTCATATCGACTCACACAAGCGTAAGATAATCTGCTACGTGATCCTGGCTGTTATGCCTGCGGTAACATTCCTTCTCGTTGAGATCCTTAACGCGAACTCGATCACCGGCAAGATCATGGCAGCATACTTTGTAAACTACATAATCTATTTCCTGATCTACTGCCTGTTCTTCGCGATCACTAACAAGCTGAGATTTGCAGTTCTTTTCTCGAATACGGCGATCTTCATCATGGCTTTGATCAACTACTATAAGCTCGAATTCAGAGGCGAGCCGCTGTCACTTTCCGATATCGTGTCGATCAAGACAGCCATGAACGTTGCAGGCGAATATGAGATCAAGCCGAGTTATATCGTAATAATGACGGCATGTCTTTTCATGTTCATAACCGCGATCGTATCCAGATTCAGATACAGCATGCGTAAGAAGAAGTCCAGGATCGGAATCGCTCTACTAAGCATCGTTCTCGGAACATTGATGGTATTCGCACTTTTCGATACGGACAGATATTCAACGACCAAGAATTCCATCATGAAGAAACTCGGTATAGTAAACAACGTCTGGAACCAGCCGCTCAACTATTCCGATAACGGTATGATCGTAGCTATCACGATGAATGCTCAGTACCTTAAGGTAAGCCCTCCGGCAGTTTACAGTGAACAGGGCGTAAATGATGTTGAGGCAGATATCGCAGATAACTATGGTACGAATATGTTTACGGATAAGAAGCTTTCAGCCAACATGAGAAGACGTATCATGAACGGTGAGAAGCCGAACATCATCTGCATAATGAACGAGTCATATTCCGACTTCTCACAGTTTGAAGGAGTTGAACTCAGCAAGCCGTATAAACCGTTCATGGATTCCATGACAGAGAACACCATCAAGGGTGACTGTTATGTATCCACATTCGGAGGCGGAACGGCTAACTCCGAGTTTGAGTTCCTTACAGGTAACACGATGCTCGGAATGCCTAACGGAAGTATTCCTTATCAGCAGTACATAACAAGCGACACAGGCTCTCTTTCAAGGCTCCTCAAGAGTTACGGCTATACGGCATATGCCGTTCATCCGTACACGGCAAGCGGATGGAACAGACCTGATGTGTATAACTACATGGCTTTCGACCATTTCTATGCTATCGATGATTTCCAGGAGCCTGAGTTCATCAGATCCTACATAAGCGATATGTGTTCCTATGAGAAGGTTATCGAGCTTTATGAGGAACACGAGAAGGAATCCAATAATCCCTTGTTCGTATTTAATGTAACAATGCAGAACCACGGTTCATATACAAAGTCATATGCAAACTTTGAGCCTGACGTAAGTTACATGAAAAATCCGGGTGCATTCCCGCAGGCTGAGCAGTACTTCTCGGTTGCAAGAAATTCCGATGATGCAGTTAAGATGCTCATCGAGTATTTCTCCAATGTTGATGAGCCGACAGTCATCTGCTTCTTCGGCGATCATCTCCCGAGCTTCAAGGACGGCTTCTATGAGGAGATCCTTGGTGTAAAGGATATTTCCGAACTCACACCTGAGGAGATGCAGAAGCTCTACATCACTGACTACTTTATCTGGGCTAACTACGATATTCCGGAAAAGGAGATCAATGCTATCTCTGTTAACTACCTCTCAACATTGGTAATGCAGACGGCAAATCTTCCGATGTCCGAATATCAGATGTTCCTTTCCGATCTTTATGAACTCTATCCTGTCGTAACGACAATGGGTGTTTGCGATAAGGACGGAAATTATCTTGGCGGAAATCTCCAGATGCTCCATGAGGATCTGTGGAACTACTATTCAGTTCTTGAATACAATAATGTTTTCGGAAAGGATGACAGAAGATTCTATATCTTTGACATTCCGTATTTTGAGTCACTCAGGTACAAGCGTGAACTTGAGAAGGCTGATGATGCGCTTCCGGCAACGACCACGACTACGACTGCCGTGACCACGAAGGAAAGCGACGACGAAGAGGATAATTAATGAAAGAAATCACTTTTAACGACATGGACTTGTCCAAGGAAATCCTTGATTCACTGGACAAGATGAAAGTAACGCGGCCAACAACCGTACAGCAGCTGTCGATCCCGATACTCATGAAGGACGAATGTCTCATAGCAAAAGCTCCTACGGGAACAGGCAAGACATTTGCATTCTCCATACCGATCCTGGAATACCTGGATCTCAACAACAAAGACATTCAGGCACTTATCCTGTGTCCTACAAGAGAGCTTGCTCTGCAGATCGCATCCGAGATCAAGAACCTGGGAAGGTACATCAAAGGTCTTAATGTGTGCGCAGTTATCGGAGGCCAGAGCATGAGGCTCCAGACCGAGAGGATCAACAAGCATCCGCAGATCGTCGTAGCGACTCCGGGCCGTCTTCTCGACCTTTACGAGAGAAGGATCATCGACATCAGAAGGATCTATACACTCGTTCTCGACGAAGCAGACGAGATGCTCAAGATGGGCTTTATCAAGAGCATTCAGGAGATAATGAGGATAACTCCGAAGGATAAGCAGATCGCACTTTTCTCTGCAACCATGCCGCGTGAGGTACTTAACATCACATGGTCATTTATGCAGGGTGCCAAAGAGATCGACGTAATGCCTAAGGCAGAGGACCGTCCTGCCATAGAAGAGTTCATGCTCGAAGTTCCGCAGAAGGACAAGGCTCTCACCATAATCAAGCTCATTCGCGAAAACGGTTTTACCAAGTCCATAGTCTTCTGCAACACAAAGCGTCAGACTGAAAACGTATATGAGACATTAAAAGCTGCTGGTTTCAAATGCGGCTGTCTTCAGGGCGATATGGGTCAGGGCGCAAGAAACAGGATGATGGATTCGTTCAGGCATGAGAAGTTCGAGATCCTTGTTGCAACCGATGTAGTCGCAAGAGGTATTGATGTCGATGATATTGACGCGGTATTTAACTTCGATATCCCTACCGATAACGAGTTCTATCTTCACAGAATTGGAAGAACAGCACGTGCAGGTAAGACAGGAAAAGCTTATAGTCTTGTTTCATTTACGGATAAGCCTCGAATGGAAGAGATAATGAGATATACGGGAGCTGATCCGAAACTTATTGAAGCATAATCAGATCTTTAATGTAACCTCTGAGCGATCTCAGAGGTATTTTTATACTCGGTAGATGATGTGTTAAATGGTGTATCCTTACCTATAGAAAAAGGTGCCGGTTCTGCTGCACATCTCACGGATCTATATTACAGAGCAGTTGATTCTCCCTGCTGATAGGGAGCAAATACTGGATTTTTGGCTGGAATCCAGTAAGTAATCCCTATGACCAGGGTGCTTTTTACTGGATTTTTGGCTGGAATCCAGTAAGTAATCCCTATGACCAGGGTGCTTTTTACTGGATTTTACAAGAAAATCCGGTATTCAGTCTCTGTGAATAGGGATAGATTACTGGATTTCAAAGTCACTATAATTGTCTTCAA
>JAGCGK010000129.1 GCA_017649645.1 Clostridiales bacterium
ACACTGGCTTATCTTGTGGAATGGGATTCGTCATTGAACTGCGCCAAGTACGGTATAACGGTGGAATTGACTAACGAAGAGAAAATGCGTGAAGCAGTTCAGTATTCGATTCAGTACCTGTATGAAGAGTTTTAATGACAAATAAGTGAGGATTCTTCGATGAAGGCAGTAGATATTACGTTATTAACCAGAAGCGAGTACGATAAATACGGCTATCTTTTACCGTCCAAAAGAAGCAGAGGCTGGATCATCATAGGAAACAATAATGAGACCGTCATCATGGACGAAAAACTTGATTGGAAAAGTCTCGGTGAAGGATATGCATATGCAGGCAGGTATGATATGCTGCCGGTCGTGATCTGTGACTCGATTCCGTATCAGCCGGGAAGCAAGATCGAGTTAGGAGGAATTACTTGGACTGTGATAACAAAATCGAAAATGATCGCTAATGATTCTATCGGACTATGCCAGCCTGTTTCCGGGACACAGACATGGCCACATGGCGGTCCCAAGATCTTCGAGACTAAGTGTATTCCGTTTGTCCAGAATTGGTTAGTCAGACATAAAAAGGATCCGATGTATGTGCTCGGAAAGAATAAGAAAACACAGATCAAATGATACAGAAAAATGGATTATGAAAGGTGTATAAAAAGTAAAAATGAGTATATCAGAAAAGAGTGTTGAATACGGCTCAGACGAGGCGGCAGAAAAGCAAAAGGCTCTCAGAGAATCCGGAAATATGAATGTCGATTTCTCGGAGATGGCAAGAAACGTATACGCACATCTTAACGATGAGATATCAAAAAAGATCTTCGAGGCAAAGATCATGTATGCTTCAACAGGAGATATCGGTTATATCACGGGACTTGAGTCAAAGTACAGAAACCTGAATAGTGATATGCAGGTATATGTTGAAAAGATCCAGAAAGGTTCACATTGCCTGATCTATGGCGCAGGCGTTGCAGGGCATTATCTCGCAGGAAGGTTTAAAAGATTTGGCGTTAAGATCGATGCGTTCATCGATCCTGATGAGAGCAAAGGTCCTGTTGATGAACAGACCGGGATCAAGGTGATTACCGAGAAAGAACTTAATGAGGATATAGCTATTTACGGCGATAAGACTATCGTCGTTTCTTATCCTGTAAAGCCTGTGGCTGATGAGATAAGGAAGCGTCTTATTGAGAATATCGGAATAGATGAAAAGAATATCATCATGGGAATATACGATTGGCGCAATAACCGGGGACAGTACTTCGACTTTTTCGAGCCAAAGGAAAATGAAGTTTTTGTAGACTGCGGTTGTTTTGACGGAGCTACCTGTTACAACTTTGCGGGTTGGTGCGGACATAAAGGATTTGATCATATCTATTCCTTTGAGGCTGATCCGAAGAATTATGAGAAGTGTAAGGAACTTCTCGCGCCTCTCGGGAAATGTGATCTTTATCCTTACGGGACTTCGGACGCAAAAAAGAAGGTCTACTTTGCAGCAGAAGCATTTGAGACTTCCTGTATCATCAGCAAAGAAGAGGCTGAGAAGAGAAACTTCGAAGGCGTTGAGGAGATCGAGACAATAGCTCTTGATGATGTGCTTGAGGGTAAAAGAGTTACTTTCATAAAAATGGACATTGAAGGTGCAGAGTACGAGGCGTTAATAGGTGCCCGTAAACTCATAATGGAAAACCGTCCGAGAATGGCGATCTCTGTCTATCATAAGTTCGAAGACTTCGTTACATTGGCGGACCTAGTCCTCAAGATGCATCCTGACTACAGGATCTCATTCAGACATTACGGATTTGATGAACTGGAAACGATAATGTATGTGGAATAACTGAGAACCATCATATGTGACAGTAACGAAAATGCAGCAATGATATAATTGTCTTATCCGATGGAAACTTCAGATAAATATATTGGGTATGGGAATTGCTATGATCACAGTTAACATTTATTATTCGGGAAATAACGGAAACGCCCGCAGATTCGCAGAAGAAATGGAAAAAAGCGGAACAGCGGATAAGATACGTTCTGAGACAGGCAATGTCAGATACGAATACTTTTTCCCTATGAACGACCAGGAAACTGTTTTACTGATCGATGTCTGGGAAAACCAGGAAGCCATTGATAAACATCATGATTCACCGATGATGGAGAACATAGCATCATTACGAGAGAAATATGATCTTCATATGCGTGTGGAACGATATATTTCAGATGAGGATTATTCGACAGATAATGACAGCAAGTTTGTAAGAAAATAAAACGATTAACAAAACGGTATAGTTCTATGTCTAAGAAAAAGCTTACAAAAGAACAGCAGGAGATCTTGGAAAAGAAAGGTTATAAAGGACAGGGAATTTTCGGTCTATCCTTTCTTCTTATTGCCTTGATCATCATCGGTGTTAACTTTTTCTTCCGATACAAGGACAGTCACAAATATGATTCATACAAATGCACCGAAGGAACGGTTATTGAACGTATTGTATCCAAGATCCCGAGACCCGGAGCAAGAGGAAACAAGTATGACACTGATTATGCGATCCGAGTTGAGTACTACAAAGAAGGTTCCGATAAGCCGGAATATTTCCACAATTCGGATGACGCTTATTCTTTTTTGCGAAGAGGAAATGAAGTAAAAGTTTACTACGACGAAGACGATTGCTTTATAGCGAAAAAAGATGTTGTTACGGGACTATACGTACCTGCGGAAAAGGAATACAATCGGACGCTTGTTATAGTAATATTTCCTGTTCTCATCGGCCTTTATCTGATCAGGGATTACAGAAGGGCGAAGAAGCGTGCGCTTAATGGCGAACTCAAGGTGAGGGAGATGGTCTACAGTAGAAATGATCCTGACATCGAGAGACAGCAAAGAATAGCGAAGAACATGGAGATCGCTCAGGCAAAGATCAAGATCGGTGATACGGTGACGATCACTGTTGATCACCCACTCGGAAGCAGGGATAAAAAGTTGTACTATCCTGTCAATTACGGTTACATCAAGGGCTTTGCCGGTGGAATAAAGGCGTACATCCTCGGCATCGAAGACCCTGTTAAAGAGTTTACGGGTGAAGTCGTCGGCATCGTTAGAAGAGAGAATGATTCCAACAGGACACTGGTCGTCTCACACAAGGATTCACTGTACACGGCTGAACAGGTTATGCACAGGATCAAGTTCAACGAGAAGGATCATAAGTCGCGAGTTATTGTGAAACTTAAGGACATCGGATTGGATCCTGAAACGATCGAAGATCTTGGATTTGAGATAAAAGAAGGACACGTACGCTATTTCCTTTATATGGACAACACTCCGACAAAGGAGCAGATACAAGGTCTTTTGAACCTTCTTTCCGAGAAGGAGGAATTGTTCTTCTGGAATTTCTACCATTGGTCAGGATCTGATCCGGGTGCATATATCTCTGCTTATGTCGCTAACGGCAAAGTGATCGTACAGGAGAGTAATCACGGTTGGAGCAGCGGATATAAGTCGATAAAGATGGAAGATCTCATTGAACTCATAATCCGCAACTGGGACAAGGACTGGGATCTCAACAAAGACTATGTTAATGCCGTTGCGATCATGAAGACTTTTTATCCTGATGACATCCTCGCGTGGATCGAGAAGCCGACGGGAAATTTCACGCCTGATTACTCGATAACCGCGTGGTAAAAGGAGCCAAGATATGATTCTTATCTTCGATTATTTTGAGACGTTGCTTAACAATAAGAGCATGGATTTTAACCGTGCTCTAAAAGTCTTCTGGGAAAACCATTATCAGGATAAGTGCCCGTTTGAAGATATGAAAAAGTACGGCGAAGATCTGTTTCAGGTTCTTATGTCCAAACATAAAGAAGGCGAAGAGTATCCATTCGTTAAGATGGAACTGCCTCTTTTTGCAGAGAAGTTCGGCGGCGATAAAACGTCCATGACACCTGAGGAAGAAGCAGATTTTTTGATGCTCTGTAATGAATTCGAATTAGACCCTGAGATCGACAGATTTCTTCAGGAATGCAGCCGAAGAAACATATCGATGTATGTATTATCCAACAGCGGTTTTCGGGGTGATGCGCTTATGGAAGTGCTTAACAGATTCGGCATAGGGAAATACTTCAAAAAGTTGTGGTCCAGTGCTGATTACGGAAGGATCAAACCATGCAGGGATTTCTTCGAAGTCGCGATCAAAACTGCATTAGAGGATAATCCTTCTGAAAATAGAGAAAGCATTATCTTCATCGGTGATATGTATGATACCGATGTGATCGGTGCAACTAATGCCGGAATAAGATCAGCATGGATCAACAGGAAGAATGAGTGCGACACGGAAAACATCGCAACGTTTAATTGCACGTTAACAAGTCAATTGATAGACTGTTTGAAGGAATAGAAACCACAAAAGGAAATATGAAGGATGACTATTGAGGAAGCCAGGAACATCATACGGGATAATTATGAATGCAAAGCCGGAAGCTTTGTATATTTTCTCCATGAGAAGGACAGTTTCTCCAAAGAGCAGTTTTGGAACTTCTATGACAGCATAGCCTGCCTTGTAAGAGCAGATGAAGAAAAGACTCCTGAACTCACGATGCAGATTACCCGGAACTACGAACACATACTGAAGTATTTCATATATCATTTCAATCCGAAAGACGAATATAAGATGAAGGATTTTCCTGAGAATTTTAACGGTTATCTGGAAAGGCTGGATTACATTTTGTCAGAATATCACAACAGTTATGATGAGTTGTTGGACGATTCATTTTTCGAATTACAAAGATAGTCTTAGGAGGTTATATGTACGTTAGAGCAGTTAGTAACATCGACAGGTCAATATTATCATCCATGGTATATGCCAGGATAAATCAGGGTTGTTATGCAAAGTACATCATCTATAACAAATGGAAAAAGACATTTGAATTAGTTGATTATATGGATAAGATCGTTTCCGATGACAGGAATATCCGCGTGCGGATTATACAGCCGGACACTGACGGTTTTAAGGAATACGGGAACTCAATGCATTTGAAACTTAAAAAGTATTGTGATGATAACGATCTGGAAGTCCCGGATGTAAAAGTTTTATACGGATATCCTGATGTATGTGAAAACTATGCATTTATCTGCGATATCATGGCAGACAGGTCTGTGCCGGAAGACCGCTATCCGATCCGGAAGAGAGATCTTCCTGATGCTAATGAATGGCACTATATCCGAACTTCTGAGGATGCAAACGAATTCATGAACCTTTTCGCGGGATTTCATGATTCCTATCTTAGGAAGGTTACCTATGATGAATCTGAAGATGGAACAAAAAAGGCGAATGTGATCTTTGATAATTCATGTTGGTTCGGAATCGCGGAATTGTGTTTTGAAGGAGTTCAATTCCTGAAGATCGTTCCGGCAGGTGAGAGCTATACAAATGAGATATATTCCGCAACTTTACACGTGGATGAAAACGGCGTTTTTTGGGCAGATGAATATTTGGAGAAACCCGACATGTCATTTGAAGGAAGCATCATCCGGGCGCTGTCTCTGAAGTGGAAGAAGTTGGACGACAAATAGTGTAACAATGTTAAAAAGCCCCTGTTTCCAAGGGCTTTGCTGTATGCATAATTAGCTTATCAATGCGGTTGCGGCAGTCCCGCGTTCTTAAGAAAATCGTCGATCTTCTCATGTTCATTGATGTAGTCGGTATAGCACATGGCATAGATAACGGTATTTTCCTTGAAATAATATCCGCCGTACATGGAGTAATCTCCTACCATTTCCTTGCCGACATCCAGATTATTTACTGTAAGGTAACCTTCATTATCAGTGAACACATAGTAAATGTAATCCGTCGTATCGACCTGCATCGCGTTGTATTGATCAACGATATCCTTGAATTCATCATATGCACTCTGATTATCATCATATGTGTGATACATGATCCAGATATTTCCCGTGAAATAATCGAGTTCCAGTCCGCCCGTGAACTTGTTCCTGTTATATTCATCATTCCCAACTTTGATCGCAGTGAAGAGAGCCTCCTCAAATTCCTCTTCAGAGAGCTTCTTGAAATTAACCCATGGGTAATCAGGAATCTGCTCCATAAATCCGTAGATCTCATGAAGGTCCTTGAAACTGTCATCTTTTACAAGCCATTTATCATTCTCGAAAACAAAATCCACCGTAACTTTTACATCATAAGTAGAATTGCCATTGTTTTCGTCAAGGGCGTTGATGTATGCTTCAAGATCTCCGCCTTCATCGAAAACTTCATGGTAGATCATCTCGTAATCTACACAGCTGAAAGTGATGTCGGCACGTGCCTCTCTGTTTTTCTTCGAAGACGCGATCGAATTTTTGTCGATACTGTAAGTGAACGAGCCCGTTATGGCCTTGTATAGATTACGGAATTTGGATTCGTCAGTATTAAATTCATCTTCGATTCCTTCGCCGTTATCCATGAGATCTGCAATATCTTCGCAGTTAAAAGAAGTCACGGCCTGAGCGTATTCATCTGCTACCTCAAGCACTGCTCTGTTATCACTATCGCATCCGCTGAGTGTCATCAGCATCGACGCAACAAGCAAAGCACTGATCATTTTTTGCCTCTTCATGTTTTTGCCCTTTCACATCAAGATAAATTGATTATGCCATAACAAGCGTGCGTGAGTAAGTTGTTAATATAAAAACTATATTATGCGTTCTTCTTTCTGTTGACGATGGCGTTGATGACAGTAAGGATCAGCATGATAGGAATGAACACAAGACCGCATACAGGCCATCCGAAATATGCACCGTCAGTATGCATTATGTCATCTGCAAACTGAGCAGCCGGAACTGCAAGTCCGTATCCAGCTGCAGTAAGAGCAATGACTATGGAATAGAAGATGGTGAATTTCTTATTGGAACGTTTTCCGACTACAAATCCTACGATCGACAGTATGAGAACAACGACGAAGATAACAAGGATCGCGAGCGTTGCTGCAAATGTGCCCATGCCGTATGCGGCCATGTCCTTGTCGAGTTCCGATGAATTATAAAATGCGACGCTGAGAAGTGATGAGAAAAATCCCAACATGAGCGGCATAAGATCTCCGCCCAAAAGAACTACTGATGCCAAAATCGACGTGATAAGATTTGCTACTTTCATAAAGTGCTCCTTTTTTAGTATCTATTTTCCCCGTCAAGACAATACACCTTTTTCAGACGCATTTCAAATCGGACACGATCTTTCAGATCAAAGTAATCTTTTTCGAAAAAGATATGAGTAAAAAACATGACTCGCGCAATAAAGAAGCATATGGAGTGATTTAAGACCAAAGTCATTTCGAAAGGAGAGGAAAACAGTAATGAAAAGATCTATGAGGACATGGTTGCCGAAGATCGGGGCAACAGCATTGTCAATGGCATTGGGCGTGTCAGTACTTCCTGTCTTGGCAGGAGGCAGCAAAGTAAGAGCAGCTGAGGAGTGGAGCAAGAATAAAGACAACACGGGTCTTGGTACGAGTATGATCAGTAATCCGGAGAAGCCGGCTGATAAGGACGAATCATGGAGAGGAAACTATGTGTTATTCGGCACCTATGAGGGTGAGCCGATCCTGTTCAGAGTTCTTGATAATGAGACTGAAACATACGGCGGGAAAACGATGCTCTTGGATAGTGACAGGATCCTTTAT
>JAGCGK010000130.1 GCA_017649645.1 Clostridiales bacterium
TCCGCCTGTATCAACAAGCTTCTGCTTACCTGTGTAGAACGGGTGGCACTTAGAGCAGATATCAACACGGAGCTCAGGCTTCGTGGAAAGAGCTTCGAATGTCTCACCGCAAGCACACTTAACAGTTACAAGCTGTGTCTTTGGATGAATTCCATCTTTCATTTGTTCTCACCTCTCATCAAATGCATGGTGCGTAACCACTTAAGCCACGTATACCATACCGGATTTTGTAGTAACTTTGGTATATTACTTTATTAGAAGTCGCTTGTCAATACATCAATCATCAACTGAGAAAGACTTTTTGACAGATAATACGAAAGAGTTATTATTTGTCGTCTTAAGCATAAAGTTGATGACGGCATCCGTTGCCGTTGTCGTATCAACGTCGGCAAGCTTCTTACGAAGCAGGATCATAGCCTCGAGTTCCTCAGGTGTAAGGAGGAGATCCTCACGTCTTGTACCGGACTTATCAACTGCGATAGCCGGGAATACACGACGGTCAGCAAGCTTTCTATCCAGCGTGATCTCCATGTTACCTGTTCCCTTGAACTCCTCGAAGATAACTTCGTCCATACGGGAACCTGTCTCGATAAGTGCAGTAGCGATGATCGTAAGGCTTCCGCCGTTTTCGATATTTCTTGCAGCACCGAAGAATCTCTTAGGTCCGTACAAGGATCCCGGATCAAGACCACCAGAAAGAGTACGTCCTGTCGGGTTGATCGTAAGGTTATAAGCACGTGCAAGTCTTGTCATGGAGTCGAGAAGGATAACAACATCCTCACCGAGCTCAACAAGTCTCATTGCCCTCTCGAGTACGAGTTCTGTTACTCTTACATGGTTTTCAGGTCTCTTATCGAAAGTGGAATATACAACTTCACCCTTAACGGATCTTTGCATATCCGTAACTTCCTCAGGACGCTCATCAATAAGAAGAACGATAAGCTTGCAGTCCGGATTATTAGCTGTGATAGCATTTGCGATTTTCTGGAGAAGGATCGTCTTACCTGCCTTCGGAGGAGAAGCAACCATACCTCTCTGACCCTTACCGATTGGCGAGAAAAGATCGATGATTCTTGTGGAGATATCATTGAGCTTTGAACCGCCGAATGCTGTCTCAAGTCTTAACTTCTCATTCGGATAAACAGCTGTCAAAGTCTCGAATCTCTTACGCTTACGGATAATATCAAGATCAGTATCCTCGTTAAGTTCGATTCCGTTTACGGAAAGAACCCTCTTCAAAGGAGCGTACTTATCCTTGCCCTTTGGAGCAACTGCAAGTCCCTTGATATAATCGCCTCTTCTGAGTCCGAGTCTTCTGATGAGCTGACCCTGAACGAAAGCGTCCTCTTCACCAGGAAGATAGTTATGTCTGTGAACGAATCCGTTGAAATCGCCCTTATCGCTGTTACCGATAGAAAGAACGCCCTCAACTTCAATATACTGTGGCTCCTGTACTTCAGGCTTAGCAGGTTCACCGTCTTCACTTTGTTCAACAGTTGAAGGATCAACTTCAGTAACAACTACTTTACCGTCATCACTTGAAGGACCAAAGGACAATGTCCTCTTCTTACTCTTGCCTTTCTTAGCTTTGCCTTCAGGTCTTTCCGGCTTTGCTTCAGGAGCTTTCTCAGCAGGAGCCTCTGCTTCTTCCTTCTTCTCAGGAACAGTTTCCTCAGAAGGTGCAGAATTTTCAGCCATCTCTTCAAGAGGTGTCTTCTCTTCTGTTTTCTTTTTGGATCTAGCAGGGGTTTTCTTTGTTTTCTTTTCTTCGGAAGATTCAGTTTCCTTTTTGGCTTTTGATCTTCCCTTAGCCTTTGTTTCTTTAGCAGGCTTCTTCTCGTCGGCCTTCTCTTCAGGCTTTTCTTCAGAAACTTCAGCCTTAGTTTTTACTTCTTCTGTCTTTGGCTGTTCAGCTTCTTTTTTCTTTGAAGTTCTCTTCTTTGGCTTTGCTTCTTCCTTTGGTTTTTCTTCAGAAACAGCTTCTGCCTCAGTTTTTTCTTCGGAAGTCTTTTTCTTCTTCGTAGCAGGTGCTTTTTTCTTAGTTGCAGCTGCCTTTGCAGGTTTTTCCTTCTTCTCGTCCTTGACTTCTTCGTCATGAGCGATCAATGAAACAAGTTTGTCGGAATCCATACTAACAGCTTTTTCTCTGTCTACGAGATTAAACGCAACTGCGATCTCTACGAGATCGTCATGTGACTTCTGCGCCAATGCTTCTCTTTCTGTCATAAATTATCCTCAATCATAGTATGAGTAGATGTGTATACAAGTCTTAAATTGTCTGGGAAATTTAAAAGTCGTATTAACTTGCAAGGATTTTAGCACTAATTATTTATTTGCGCAACACTTCAAAGCAATGTTATTGCTTGTTTCTTCTATATTTGCAGTTAATGAAATCAAGCACATAACAAGGGATCACACCAATGGTATAACTGACCAGATCAATAACCGAAAAACCGGTACCGATCAATATCCTTAAAAATCTGTTTGTGATCCCGAACCTGTCACAAAAACCCCACAGCTGAATAAACTCAACAGCGAATGAAAATATAAGTACAGCCGTAGGAAGTATATACCATTTTGAAGGTCGATAGGGACTAACTGTTCTTATGATCGTGTATATTAAGATCACAACTAAAAGATCACCTATATAATTCCTAATCCAACCATGTGCATATAATCCGATGATTATTTCGACGCACAACAATAATATGGATATTATTCCGTAAATAATTCTTCTGTTCATACCTGAAGATTATACACCGCAGATCTTATTGAAAAGAACATCTGCTTCGGATTCTTTAACTTTGATCATCTCAGTCTTACTCTTAAGACTGCTGTCGAAATCCGAATACTTTTTCTCGATCTCTTTTTCCATTCTCGGTGCAGTTAAAAGTCTTATGATATCTCTTATAGCAGGAACAGATAAAAGAGCAGGAATAAATAAGACAACACAGCCCATTATTATCTCACTGCTTTGAGAATTATTATGGGTACTGCAGTAATATACATAAATCAAAAGAACGACTACAAAAAAGATCGGTCCGAGAATTGTCGGATAAGAAGCATTCTCACCATAATCCCAAGAGAACAGTTCTCTTCTGGCTTCTTTTCTCGATACATCATCCAATGCTTTATACTTTGGCTGGATCTTATTTCTTAAGTCATCACATTCTCTGCTTGTTGTGTTGATCTCACTTCTCAATTCTTTATATCTGACGAGATCTGAGAAATAGGATTTGGATTCTTCAGGAGCTGAATTAATATATGACTCGATATCAAGTTCAGAAAGTTTGTTATAACTGATCGTCTGTATCTCTTCTATACTTTTGATCTTTAGGTCACATAAAAGTTTTCTCTTAAGAGCGGAACAATTACCGGGCTCTTTTTCAAGTATACTTTTGATCAATTTCATTGCTTCTGAGAACTCGCCGGATCTGATGTGAGAATCGATCTTGGGAATAAGCGCATCCGCAGTAAGATTACCTTCATCAGAAGGACAATCAGTTGCTATGATATCAGCACTGTTTCTTACTTCTTCCATTTCCCACCAACACTTATAAATAACAAGATACTTAAATTATCCGTGAGCAGAAAAACGTTGTCAACATAATTTGATTTGTATATCGAACTATTCTTTGTATCAAACAAATATCGCCGCTGAAACGAGCGGCGATACATTTATTCTGATTAATATTTTTATATAGATGATCTTCTATATTACTGATCACCCAAAGCAGCGAACTTATCCATCATATCGAGAGCCTTACCTGTACCGATAGCTACGCAGGAGATGGCATCCTGAGCGATATATACATCGATACCGATCTTTGTAGCGAGCATTCTGTCAAGACCGTAAAGAAGGGCTCCACCACCTGTCATAACGATACCTCTTTGTGAGATATCAGCCATAAGTTCCGGAGGTGTCTTCTCAAGAACTACGTGAACTGCTTCAAAGATAGCAGATACAGGCTCTTCAAGTGCTTCGAGCATTTCTGTTGAAGAAACCGTAACTGTTGAAGGAAGACCTGTAATGAGGTTTCTTCCTCTTACATCGAGTGTCAACTCTTCATCTCTAGGATATGCACAACCGATCTGGATCTTGAGCATCTCAGCTGTCTTATCACCGATAAGGATATTATGCTTACGTCTTACATGCTTGATGATAGCTTCATCAAACTTATCGCCTGCAACTTTCAAGGATGCATCAACAACAGGCTCACAAAGGGAGATAACGGAGATATCTGTAGTACCGCCTCCGATATCAACGATCATGGAACCGCAGGCCTTAGTGATATCGATACCTGCTCCGATAGCAGCAGCGATAGGCTCACGGATAAGGAATACGTCCTTTGCACCTGCGTGACGGCAGGCATTCTCAACTGCCTGCTGCTCAACCGGCGTGATAACCGAAGGAACGCAGACAACGATAGTCGGCTTAAAATATGTAGCTCTGAAACCGCTGCAGACACGACCGATAAATGCTTTGAGCATAACTTCTGTTGCTCTGAAGTCGGAGATAACGCCTTCACGGAGAGGTCTTATAGCCTCAACAACACCAGGTGTACGGCCAAGCATAAGGCTTGCACTCTCACCTACTGCGAGAACTTTACCTGTCTTTGTGTTAACTGCAACTACTGAAGGTTCCTTAAGGACTACGCCCTTACCGCGGACATAAATCAATACACTACTGGTACCAAGATCGATACCAATTTCCATTCCTAAACCCATTAGATCACCTCAACAATATATAGAAAACTCCATAAATAGCGGAGTATAACTCAAAATTAAACATTTTGATTATACATTAGTGATTGTTAAAATCAAACATTGAAACCCTGCCTAATGTTTCACTTTTATATTATAAACATAACATTTCATTTTCATTGAGGGAAAACTGGTGTTATAATGTTCTAGTTTATTATTTAAAGTAGAGGTAAAAAAGATGTCATATTCAGTTGAAATTGACCGTAAGTGGCAGAAAAAGTGGGAAGAAACCGA
>JAGCGK010000131.1 GCA_017649645.1 Clostridiales bacterium
AAGAGGAAGAGATCACGGAATATCTGTTCGGTATCGGACACATCTACGCATCCACCAAAACAAATCACATGTACGGCGGAAAGGACAACTGGCTCATCAACAGCAATATCATGGGTTCCGACTGTGAGAAATTGAGGATCGTTTTCGAAAGTCCTGCAGAATACACATTCGAAGACCTCTCGGTGTATTTCGAGTCTGACTCTCAGATAGCATCAAATATCAGCGGACTTAACCGCCCTGCCAAAGACATAAAGATCAACGGTAACACGATAACTTCGAACGTGTCATTGGATCAGAGCGGATACGTTCTTATTACGGTACCTTATGCTGACGGATGGACGGCATATGTTGACGGAAAAGAAACTGAGATCATCAGAGCTGACAGAGCATTTATGGCATTCGATCTTCCTTCGGGAGATCATGAGATCGTCCTTAAGTATCACACGCCTTACCTTGTTCCGGGACTTACGGGAGCATTCGTACTGATCGCTGCGGGTATAGCTTCTATCTTCCTTCAAAAGAGAATCAAACCTAAGAAGAAATGATCACTTATTGTAGATCGGATTTCTGACTCTCTCTGTCATCTCTTCAAGAGACAAAGGCATGTCATAATAGTAACCCTGGATGACTTCAACACCCATGGAATTAAGGATCCTAAGCTGTGATTCACGCTCGACTCCTTCAGCGACTATGCCGATATTAAGAGCCTTGGAAAGTGTAACGATATGCTCGAGGATGGTAAGATCCTTGGACTGTTCTTTATCAATAAATCCCTTATCGATCTTAAGCGTATCGAAGTTGATCTCACGAAGAAGCGTAAGAGATGAACTCTCACATCCGAAGTCATCGATGGAAGCGCTATAGCCGTGCCTGTGAAGCGATGAGACGTATTCCTTGAGCTCAGGTATGGAGAACTCGTCAGAACGCTCAGTTACCTCGATCTCGATAAGGTCCTTAGGGATGCCGTAGCTCATGACGATCTCATCGATCTTGGCTGCCAGATCCTTCTCCTTAAGATTTCTCCTGGATACGTTAACTGAGACAACAGGCGGATGGAGCCCTGCTGCAAGCCACGCCTTGATGTCCTTGCAGACCTGCTCGAGCATGTAGATATCAAGATCACAGATGAGATCGAATTCTTCCATGAGCGGGATAAATTCACCCGGTCTTTTGATCACGCCGTTATGACGCCATCTGGCAAGGACCTCCGCACCGCAGAGCATCTTGGTCACGCTATTGACCTTCGGCTGATAGTAAGCTACGAAATGACCATTGGCAAGACCGATCTTGATATCGGATACGATTCTCTTTTGCTCCTCAAAAGATTCCAGTAGTTTCTCGGAAAGATTAACTATATCAGGCGTTCTCGGGGACTTTGCGATCGAGAGCGCGGTTCCCGCGTTCGTTATTATGTCTTCGCCGCCCAAGTCATCCTTGGTGATCTCGTAGATTCCCGCTCTGGCACTTATGGTCTCAGTAATGGATATGTTATCGCCTTCCTTAACGGTTACGTCCATCTTCTCGAGAAGGCGGGTAAAGTTCTTAAGCTTCTTTTTCTTGACGATCGCGATAAAGAGGTTACCGTATGCCCTTCCCAGGATCTCGTCATCATCCATGAACGAAGAAAATGAAGCCGCGTAGTTATGAAGGAACTGATCGCCCATATCCATACCGTGCTTACGGTTTATCTCCGAAAACTTTATAAGATCGAAAAAGATAACTGCGTAATTCAAAAGTTCGC
>JAGCGK010000014.1 GCA_017649645.1 Clostridiales bacterium
CTGTACGTTATATCCGATCTTACGGTATCCATCGGGACCTACAAATACGGACATTTTCTGGGTAACGCCGATAAAGCCATGAAGCGCAGGGTCAACTGCGATATCGGTATCAAGATAATCGGCGAGACTAAGGAACTTTAATGTTTCTTGTAGGATATGTAAGATTTTGGAGGGCTTTTTCGAGAAAAATTCTAAGAAAGACGGCAGGGAGAGCGTAGTACAAAGGCCTTGTAAGATGTTAATATATCTTTATGATTTTGGATCCGGGGGATCCGTTTAATGGAGGGCAGATATGGCTAAAAGTGTTATGAAAAAGTTCGTGGCTGTTATGGTCGCCGGTTCTATGGTATTCGCTCTTGCTGCTTGTGGCAGACCGACTCCTGAGAAATTCAAGGAAACCGCTATCAAGAAGCTTGAAGCTACAGAAATTGATATCGACGATATCAAGGATATTCAGGAAGACGAGGAAAAGAGCAAAGATTTCCAGAAAGATCTCGAAGACGGTATCGTTATCTACGCTACAGGTGATGATATCGAAGACCAGATCGACAGCGAGGATGATGTCGAGGAGAGAAAAGAAAAGGCTGAAGAGACACTCAAGGAACTTAAGAAAAACGGTGTCGACGTAGAGGAGATCCTTGGTTTTGACCCTTCAGACTGGGAAACTGACGATATTCAAGATATGACGATATATTCTATCGGTGATAATCTCGATGATAATAAGAAAGCTTGTTCCGAAAGTGCCGTTGTTATCCAGTTCGCAGACAAGGATAAGGCTAACGAGACTTTCGAGAGTATTGCTACGAACTATGTGGAGAGATCAGGTATCGATCTTGAGGAACTCAACAAAGGTGAGATCGTAAGCAAGGGAAAGAGCATTCAGTTCATCATCAACGGCGACTCCGATCTTATCGGTGATCTTATCATAGACATCATGTATATATTTGCTGATAAGACAGAAATGGACGAGGAACAAATTGAGGAACAGATCAAGGAAGCAAAGATCCGGGTTAAGGAGGGTCTCGATAGTGATATCGCTTTCACATTCGGTCTTTACTACGACAACGGAATAATGACTATCGTTTTCGGTTACAGCATGACCGGTGATCTTGATAATATCGCTACTATTTCCGAGACACTCGGTGTAACAGATCCTACGACAGTTGAGATGAGTGACGCAATGTATGACGGTTTTGTCAAGTTCTTTGAGAATAGCCTCAGCGATGACCTCCTTGAGAATCTCCATCTCACATAATAAGTGATCACGGAATTTTAAGGCTTCCCGATCTTTTTCGGGGAGTCTTTTTCTTTTCATCGAAAACTCCCTTTCTAAGAGGTTCTTGGCAGTAAGGTAGATTTTTTCGGAGAAAATGCTTATCATTTACAGGTAATTCGTGATAAACGGAGGAAACATATGAATATCAAGAAAACAGTGAGCTCTTTGCTGGCTCTTACAGTAATAATACCGATCGTGCTCTTTTATGGTACAGGCGTTCAGGCTGCCGGAACGAGCAGGGATTTTGTTCAAAGGATCTATAAGTACGTTCTCGAGAGAGACTCCGACAAGGACGGAGAAGATTTCTGGCTTAACGAATTGTCCACAGGTAAGCTTAACGGCGGACAGCTCGCAAAGCAGTTCCTGGTAAGTAAGGAATTCACGGACAAGAACAAGAATGATACCGAGTTCGTAACTATCCTTTATAAGACGTTTTTCGGAAGAGATCCTGAGAAGGAGGGTCTGGATTTCTGGCTCAACAATCTTTCTTCCAAGAAGAACACCAGAGACAATATCGTTGATGAATTCATAAATTCACAGGAGTGGGCTGACATCTGCGCGGAGTACGGCATCGTCTCAGGCGGAAACAAGAAGCCGACACCTAAGACAAATACGAATAAGGAACCTTCGCAGAAGACGAAGGATTTTACGGAGAGACTTTATACATCAGCATTAGAGCGTCAGTCAGATAAGACAGGTCTCGAGTACTGGTCCAAGAAACTTGCCAACTATGAGATCACGGGCGAAGAGGCTGCTGCAGAGTTCTTCTTCAGCGATGAGATGAAGAAGGCAAACATCAGTGATGCGGATTTTATCTACAGACTTTACGCTACATTCTTAGGCAGAGTTCCTGATCTCGGCGGATTCGATTTCTGGCTCAATGAGATGGCCAAGAATCCTTCCAAGAAGTACGAGATGGCATTTTACGGATTCTCCAGAAGTGAGGAGTTCGTTAAGCTCTGTAATGAAGCAGGTATCGTTCCTTACGCTGTCAAGTCATGATCAACCGAGAGTGATCACAAGTTCCTGAGAAGAGAAGTCGATGGTCGTTCCCCATTCGGATACGTTCGGCATGGATTCGGATACGCTTACGACATTCTTGACGCCGCTTAGAACGATCCTCTTCGTTGAGCCGAAGCCCTTTGTTCTGACGGTGATCTTCTGACCTTTTTTGAGGATATTGATAACGCCTGAGGTCTTTGCATCTTCAGAGAAGACCTCGAATGCGCAGATGTTATCGTTTTCGAGCTCGAATACAGAGAAAGTGATGTTGTTAAGAACATCCCCGTGACCGTGTGAGTCCGGCATGGTCGTTACGACTATGGAGTTAGGACGCACGAGGATCGGGATGGAATTCTTGTCGGCTTTTCCGGATTTGTAGCATGGTCCCTGGATCTTCTCTCTGGTAAGAAGGTTGGTCCAGTTTCCGGACGGTACGTAGTAGCTTACCGTATTTGATGCGTTAAGGACCGGAACGACCATGATGGAAGAACCGAGCATGTACTGGTGAGCCAGAAGTCTTGATGACAGGTCATTCTCGAATTCAAGGAATACAGGTCTCATGGCAGGCGCGCCCATCGTTGCTGCTTCGCATGTGATGGAGTAGAAGTGCGGGAACATTCCCGTACGCATTCCGGAGAAGAGCTTGATGGTCTCGACAGCTCCTGCGAACGCATTCAAAGGAGTCTTGCAGTTAACCGTAAATCTCATGTGCGGAGCCATAAGGCCGAACTGTGCCCAACGTGTAAAGAGTTCGTCGTCAACGCCGGGTGTCAGTAGCGGCGTGTCGATATTTACTGTGTTGATTCCCGAAAGTCCCAAAGACAAGCAACGCTTAAGGACACTGCTCATAGCACCGAATGATTTGTTCTCGGCGATGACGTTGGTGTAAGGATAAAGCTGAGCGCCTGTGGATACCGCATTGGAGATGACCATGGCGTTCGCGTGTCCGTTAGTTCTTGATACTGCTTCAAATACTGACTCGTTGAAGAGCATGCAGAATGAATCGTTGACTTCAGAAGCGGTGAGGCCGTTGGTGAATGATACTTCGTCATCCGCGAAGTCAAAGAGCGTATATCTGAAACCTGCTTCGATCATGTCCACACCCATGAGAAGGAGAGCGTCGACTCTCTGCTGGACGAATGATCTTCCGCCTACGTTCGTAAGGTCGATCAGTGCGGCACCTGCGCACTCCGTGTCGCGCATGTAGATGATTCCGTCTGTTGTCTTAACAAGGATATCGTTCTCGAGACACTCGTCGAAGAATTCGGAATCCTCACTGATGTACGGCGTAACCGTAACACCGACGCGGATGCCCTTCTCGTGGAGCTTTCGAAGGAAGTCCTGCGGGTTCGGGAACCTCGTAAGGTCAAATGAGAATCCCAAAGGATCACTAGGTGACAGCCAGAGATTTGAAAGCCAGATCTCGCTTAGCGGGATGCCGTTTTCTGAACTCGTATCCGCATACTTGATGATGTCTTCAGAAGTAATCGTCTTATCGTCCTCGAAAACAACCGCCGTTCCGAGACTCCAGGAAGGAGCCGGATGTGCGATTCCCAAGAATCCGTTGAAAAGACCCAGGATGCTCATCATGTCTTCGCTCGCGAAGATAACGTATTCCAACTCCTCGTCATTTGTGGAGAATGAAACTGCGGAATCGTACTGGGTTCCGAATGAGAAATCAACGGTGTCGATGGTGTTAACGAAAACACCGTACTTAGCTGATGAAATGTAGAAAGGAACTTTCTGATAGTCGGAGGTCTGAGCTCCCTGACGCGACTTGTTCGCAGCGTGTATCTCGGAACCGTTCAAAAGGAGTGCGGCGCCGTTAGCACCGAGTCCGTAGAGCTGCTCGTCAGGATTGAAGGACAGAGCCTCACCGGTTGCTGCCTTAGCTGAAACCTTATACTGTGAAGCAACACCGGAACTTGTTATGTAGGAAGCTCCGCCGTTATCTGCTCTTGTCGATGTGATGAATTTTCCGTAGTAATAAAACTCTATACCGAATACATCTGACTTGGAGATCCTTGCTTCGAACATGTTGCACTTGAAGACGATGGTATCTTCCGTCTCTTCGATCTCACCGTACTGTGACGGTTTTGTCTCGATGTATTTTTTCGGGATCTTAAGACCTGATCGGTGATTTACGTATCTGACCTTTATGGCATTTGAACTGCAAGCCGAGATCTCGATGGTCATCTGGCCCGGAACATCCGATCTTGTCAGAGATTTTCCGGTTATGCTGCTTTGGTATGCGCAGACGGACGTCTTTAATGTGAGCGTATAGTTTTCGAAAGATACGGCAGAGATTGCCTTAGGATTCTTGATAAGTGCTCCTGATCTGGATGTCATATATATTTCCTCCCGTTCCGGTCATATAACCCTTTATTAATTAAATCACACTTTTTTGAAGATTATACTGATGTTATAATACAATTTGATTTCAAAAAGGAGTACCTGAATGGTCGGCAAGAAAAGATTTACAAAATACGCGAACCAGTCAAACGTCGATTCCCAAAGTCTTTTTGTGGATGATGATGCCAGACTGCATCTTGTCGATGAACTTAAGGTCAGGGGCTCCAGAAGGATCCTTATCATCTGCAACAACACGATAAGAAAGCTCCGCCCGTTCAACGAACTCATCGACAGTTTAAACAACGAAGGCTTCAGGACTTTCGTATTCTGCCAGACCGAGATGATCCTGATGGACAGGGACATCGAAGGCGGTCTTAAGGTATACGGCGAGTATAACTGCGACACCATCGTCACCATCGGCGGAACCTGCGAGATCGACTGCGGCAAGCTGATCGCCGCTCTTTCGGCAAATCCCGTCAAGACCATAGGCCAGATCGTCGGCGTAGATAAACTTCCGAACGACATCCCGCTCCTTTGCACGATCATGACCGAGAACTGCGCTTCGTCCACCACGGCCAGCGCGGAATTCTTCGACAATACGGCGATGAAGTGGAGGACCGTCATAAGCGGCAATCTCGTACCGCATATCGTTGTCGTCGATACTGATTTTTCCGAGCGTGTTTCTTTCGAAAACACTGTCTCGTCAGCCCTTACGGCATTGTGCGTAACCATAGAGGCGTACATAAGCCCTGTAGCAAAATTCTATCCGGAGTACAGGGCAAGTGCGATCAACTCCAGCATGATCCTTTTCAAAAATCTCGAGAAGTTCAGCAATAATTCCACCGATACCTTTCTTCGAAAACAGATCGCCGTCGGAGGATTTTATTCGGGACTTTCCACCAGAAAAACGGGAATCGGTTACGCTCACATCATCATGCATACCCTTGTCTCAAGATACAACATGGTCCACGGCAAGTGTCTTCCGAGGATCCTGATCCTCGTTTTAAAAGAACTTCAGGGCAATCCAGAGATCTGCGACGGACTTGCGGACCTTGCCAAAGCATCACATTTCTGTTCCTCGTCCCTTGCAAGCGACGTAGCAGCAGAGTCCTTCATCTACAACCTCGAGAGACTCTACGGCAAGGTCTCCGACGAAGGCGACGAGCCTGTTGCCAAGGCTGAAGACATCGATTATCTTGTCAACGAAGTCGCTAAGGAAGCAAGGACATATGTCCTCGACAAGACCATAGACGACAAGGCACTTCGAAAGATAATTACGGCGCTTACATAAATGAGAATGAAGAATATATTTCCGGATTACGTAACCAAAGTCTTAAGACTATATGACGAGAAAGGCTTTAAGGCCTACGTGGTCGGAGGTGCTGCCCGTGACATCACCATGGGAAGGATCCCCGACGATTACGACGTGGCTTCAAATGCTTCTCCCGAAGAAGGAATCGCTCTTTTAAGCGAAGCCGGAATAAAGACCATCGATACGTCCAAAAAACACGGAACCATCGTAGCTCATCTTGACGGTGAGAATATAGAGATAACCACGTTCAGAGTCGAAGGAACTTATGAAGATCACAGACATCCTTCGTCTGTAACCTTATCGAGGAATATCGAAGATGATGTAGCAAGAAGAGACTTTACCATGAACGCGATCTACATAGATTCAGAGGGTGAACCGGTGGATCTGTTCGGAGGCGTAAAAGATATAAACGACAAGATCATAAGAGCAGTCGGTGACCCCGAAGAAAGGTTTACCGAAGATGCCTTAAGGATATTAAGAGCGCTCAGGTTTTCCGCTGTTCTCGGGTTTAGGATCGAAGAGAAAACTTCTGAAGCGATCTTCAAGACAAAAGATCTTTTAAGTGAGATCTCTGAAGAAAGGATCGCCGAAGAATTCAGAAAGCTCATCACAGGTAAGAATGCATCAAATATCATAAGAGAATATACGGACGTGTTCGGAATATTTATCCCCGAGATCATAAGGATGAAGGGCTTCGACCAGAAGTCCACATATCATGATATGGATCTTCTCGAACATACTTTGTCGGTACTTGATCTCATCGAACCGAAGGATACAAACCTTTGTATCGCGGCGCTCCTTCACGACATCGGAAAACCTGATGTCTTTAAGATCGATGAGCAGGGCATAGGTCACATGAAGCTCCATAATATCGAGAGTAAGAGGATAAGCGAGGTCTTCCTCGATAAGTATAAGTTCTCCAACGAAGAAAAAAAGGACATCCTGGACCTGGTATATCTTCACGATGTCTTTCCTAAGACCAAGCCTAAGATCAGAAAATATCTGTCGGAGTATTCACCGGAATTCATGGAAAGGCTTGCCATCCTTCAAAAGGCGGATATCCTTTCTCATTCTGCCAAGGGCAGGGAGAGGATGGTACTCTTGGACGAGCGTCAAGAACTCATCGAAGAGATCATCCGCGACAATGACTGCCTTAAGATGAAGGACATGGAGATCGGAGGCAAGGATCTCATGGATCTCGGTATTGAAGAGGGAAGACGGGTCGGCGAGATCCTTAAGGATGTTTTCGAGAAGGTACTGGAAGGCGAGCTTCCGAACAAGAGGGACGAACTCATTCTTTATGTGAAATCCATTCTTTGATATTATGTACTCCGAAAGAAGGTGGATATCGGATGGCTGCAAACAAAGATGAACAGGGACGCGTACCAAGCACGTTTTTTTATTCGTTCTGTGCTACGGACGTTGTTGTGCCAATACTGTCGTTTCTGATGCGCATCCATGCCAAGCCCGATAAGGAATTTCTCAAGGCAGAAGGCCCGATCTTCATCCTCGGCAACCACCCTTCGTACCTCGATCCATTCGTTGTGATGAGGCTTACCCGCGGCAGGAAAGTCAATTATCTTGCAGGCGAGTTTTTGTTCCGCAACCGTATCTGGGGTTATCTTTTTCGAAAAGCAGGAATAATAGAGATCAAGCAGTTCACCAAGGACACGGGAGCTGTCATGGGAATGATGCGCGTCGTAAAAAGAAACGGCGTCCTGGCGGTCTTCCCTGAAGCGACCAGATTCATCGACGGCAAGACCATAGGATTTGACGACGGCATGGCCAAGTTCATCAAAAGGTGTAAGGCGAGCATCTGGTTCATGGAAAGCCACGGAGCGTACATGACGTACCCTCGATGGAGCAGATCTTTCTTAAGGCTCGGAAGGATCGATGCCAAGTTCAGCAAGGTCTTAAGTAAAGAAGAAGTCGCTGCCATGTCCGTAGAAGAACTTCATGAGGAAATGCTCAGACAGCTCGACTATAACGAGAATGACTATGCCCGGGAAACGGGTATCAAGTATAAAAACAGAAAGCTCGCTTCAGGCCTTCAGTACGTGGCTTATGCATGTCCGAAGTGCGAAGCGGAATTTACCATGCGGTTCACGGGCCGTGACGAGATCAGGTGCGAGAAGTGCGGTAACCGCGTAAAGATGCTCCAGACAGGACTTCTTGCTCCGGGAAATGAGGAGAGCAAGACCTTCGAAGATCTCCATCAGTATTCCGAGTGGGAAAGGTCTGTCACGAGAGAACAGATCAAATCACCGGACTTTAAGCTTTCTTTGGATGCAAGGCTCATGATGAAATTTGATGCCGTGGATTTTTCTCATGTGGGAAACGGCACCTTAACTGTTACGACCGAGAAGATAGTCTATGAAGGAACGAAGTGTGATCCCAAAGACGGAATAGTCTACCACAAGAAAAAGATCAGAAGAGGCTACAAAAAACGCGAGCTTAAAGGAAGTCCCGTAAGACTTGAATTCGATATCTCAGACATGAAGGGAATAGTCGTGGGCTTCGGTGATTACGTTGAAACTCATGATAAAGAGGGAACGCTCTACAGGTTCAAGATAGACGGTCAGAAGGTATTTAAGGTTCAGCAGATCGTTGCCATGAACGGCAGATTATCGGAAAAGGCTGTCAAAGCTTAAGTCTCATGAAGACGTCCGCATGAGGATTCTCGTTATATCTGGAGATCTCCTCAAAGCCGAATTGCTTATAAATGGCGATCGCGGATTCGCTGGATCTCATAGTGTCAAGATAAAGCCATGTGTAGCCGAAGGTCTTAGCCTGATCGATGGCAAAACCCACCATCTTCTTGCCTAATCCCTGACCATGGAATTCATTGAGCAGATAAAGATGCTTGATCTCTCCGGAGTTCCTGTGCATAACTGCTGCGTACTTCGCATCGTAAGGAAGGTCAACAACGGCGATCGTTCCTACGATCTCCTGCTCATCGTCCATCATTACCCAGAAGTGCCTGTAATTTCCGGCAACATCTGTAAGAGCCTTATGTCTACCATACGGTTCGAAGACTCTTCCGGACTCAGGCATGCATTTCTCGAAAAAGTCATTCAGCTGACCTTGAAGAAAATGTACAAAGCCGACAAGACGCATTGACACTATCCTTTCTTGCTTTCTTAAGAAGATTGTAACAGAATTTCAATATAAAACATATGTCTATAATTTTTCAAAATGGTATCATTTAAATGTTAAAAAACAGAGACTATGCACAAAATCTCGGAGGATAGAATGCGAAGTAGAACACTATCAAGGTTGGCAGCAACACTCATCGCCGTCTTTCTGGTGATCCAGATCCCGATGGCTTCAGTTAATGCCGGAATATCGGATACAGAAGGTGTAGGCGGATTTGTAGCTCGTGTCTACAGGACCGTAATGGAACGTGAATATGATCAGGAGGGATTCGATTTTTGGACCAAGGGTCTCATCAATCGTGAACTGGACGCAGCCAAGCTCATGGACTGTTTCGTCTTTTCTCCTGAATTTCAGGGATATAACATTTCCGACGAGGATTACGTAAGGATCCTTTATAACTCGATGATGGACCGTGAGCCTGACGAATCAGGCAAGGCTTACTGGCTCGATTCCCTTAATCGCGGAATGACCAGAAGAAGAGCATTGTCCTGCTTCATCGATTCGCAGGAGTTCTCTGATATCTGCTCAGGCTACGGCGTTACAAGAGGAACCCTCCCTCTTACCGAGAACGTAGATATCCACACAGACAAGGTAATGTTCGTAACAGGAATCTACAGAAATATCCTCGGAAGAGATCCTGACACTGAGGGCCTTAAGAACTGGACAGACTATATTGTCAATGGTAATAACGCATCAGATCTTATCCTCGGCTTTATCAACAGCACAGAGTTTAAGAACAGAGGCTTAAGCGACAGTGAGTACATAGCTTGTCTTTACAGGGCATGTCTCGGAAGAGAAGGCGGCGACAGCGAGATCAGCTCATGGGTCGACTATATGGATTCTCATCTTGTAAGCCGCAAGTACGTTTTCGCGCAGATCCTCGGATCACAGGAATGTTCCAACCTCTGCCGTAATTACGGCATCGTGGCAGGAAATGTTGCCTTGAGCGAGAACAGAGATAAGTGCGTTCCTGTAAATGACTTTGTCATCAATGCATTCGATAGCATTCTCCAGAGAAAGCCGAGCGAAGATGACATGAACTACTATGCAGGTCAGCTCACAAGCTCCATGACAGCCAACCAGTTCCTGTCTTCTGTTCTCGGAAGTGCTGAGTGTAAGGCTTTCAACTACAGCGATGAGGAATTCGTAAAGGTTACTTACAAGGCTGCTCTCGGAAGGGAAGCAGGAGATTCCGAAGTCTCTACATGCGCTAATAAGATCAAGAACAAGGGTAAGAACGAATTCTTAAGTGATATCTACGGAAGCCAGGAGTATAACGACTACTGCAACAAATGCAAGGTATCTCCTAACTTTATTTCCGGTTGGAATACAACCGCAGCAGGTAAGGTATACATCCGTGACGGTGCTTTCGTTACAGGTTGGCAGACGATCGACGGCGACCGTTACTACTTTGATCCGTCCAACAACGTTGCAGCTACGGGTTGGAAGTATATTGACGGACTTAAGTACTACTTCTACGCTGACGGTTCCTTGTGCCAGGATGTTACAGGCATAATCGGAGATCAGGATTCCTACTATCTCACGGTTAACTGCACAACTAACACCATCATGGTCTATGCAAAGGATACTAACGGCGAATACATCATACCTGTAAAAGCTATGATCTGTTCTTCTTCAGCAGGCGGCGTAACTCCTTCAGGAACGTTTACGATCCAGCGCCTCCAGGCTTGGAGAGAGCTTATGGGACCTGTATGGGGCCAGTATTGCTCAAGGATCACAGGTAACTACCTGTTCCACTCTGTTTGGTATTACCAGAACGGAAATGCCAATACGCAATCAGTTACCCAGTATAACAACCTCGGTAAATCCGTATCTCACGGATGTATCAGACTTACGGTTGCTGATGCAAAGTGGATCTTCGACAACTGTAACGGAAGCCAGGTAAAGGTATTCTATTCATCCGATCCTGCACCGTTTGACAGGCCTGTACCTCCGCCGATAACTGCGCTTTATGGAGATTACGGTCACGATCCTACGGATATCTGGCATTGATAAAACGATCGAAACTGCCTCAGAAATGAGGCAGTTTTTGTATTCTGTGAATGATTTCCGAAGCTCTGCGGGTAAAGTATCGGCTTTTCGGCATAATTGCCAAACATTATTATTATCACTTGTAATAATAATAATGTATAATGCTTTTGGATTATGCCCAATACTAATGGAGGACGATATAGATGAAAGTTGTTATTCTGGCAGGCGGATTCGGAACAAGGATCAGTGAAGAGAGTCAGTTTAAACCAAAGCCGATGGTAGAGATCAGTTCCAAACCTATCCTTTGGCACATTATGAAATATTACTCGGCATTCGGTTTTAACGAGTTTATTATCTGCTGCGGTTATAAGCAGTACGTTATCAAGGAGTGGTTTGCAGATTATTATCTTCACAACTCCGATGTAACATTCGACTTTACAGCCGAGAACAGAATGATCGTTCATAAGAACCATACAGAACCTTGGAAGGTAACTCTTATCGATACAGGCCTTAACACGATGACAGGCGGACGTATCAAGAGAATCCAGAAGTATGTTGGAAACGAGCCTTTCATGCTCACATACGGTGACGGTGTATGTGACGTGGATCTTAATAAGCTCATCGAATTCCACAAGGAAAAGGGCAAGATCGCTACTATGACAGCTATCAATGCAGGACAGCAGTTCGGTTGTCTTGATATGGCAGAAGACGGTTCTGTTTTGAGATTCCGTGAGAAGAGCGAGAGAGACGGTGCCATCATCAACGGCGGTTATATGGTCCTCGAACCTGAAATATTCAACTACATCGAAGGCGATTCGACTGTTTTCGAGAAGGCTCCTATAGAAAACCTGGCAAAAGACGGTCAGCTCAATGCTTATGTCCATGACGGTTTCTGGAAGTGCATGGATACAAAGCGTGACAAGGAACTTCTCGAGTCCCTGATCGATTCCGGAAAAGCACCTTGGATGATCTGGGAGGAATAATATGGTCGATCTCGAGTTTTACAAAGGCAAGAAAGTATTCCTTACCGGACATACCGGATTCAAGGGAACATGGATGAGCAGGATCCTCGTTAATGCAGGTGCCATCCTTACGGGTTATTCACTTGAGGCTCCGACAACTCCGGACCTTTTCTCCCTCGCAGACGTAGAGGGAAAGATGACATCGGTGATCGGTGACATCAGAGATTTTGATAAGCTCTTTGAAGCTTTCAAGAAGGCTGAGCCGGAGATCGTTATCCACATGGCGGCACAGCCTATCGTAAGAGATTCGTATAAGGATCCGAAATACACATATGAGACTAACGTTATCGGAACAGTCAACATCATGGAATGCGTAAGACTTACCGATTCTGTTAAGTCATTCTTGAACGTAACGACAGACAAAGTTTATAAGAACAACGAGTGGGAGTGGGGCTACAGAGAAAACGAGCCTTTGGACGGATATGATCCGTACTCGAATTCCAAGTCCTGCAGCGAGCTCGTTACACACAGCTATAAGTCATCATTCTTTGAAGACGGCAAGGTTGCTATCTCTACAGCACGTGCAGGTAACGTTATCGGAGGCGGAGATTTCGCTAATGACAGGATCATCCCTGACTGCGTCCGTGCATTCCTCAAAGGTGACGACATTATCGTAAGAAACCCATATTCAACAAGACCATATCAGCATGTTCTCGAGCCCGTAATGGCTTATCTCATGATCTGCGAGAAGCAGTGGAATGACGGATCCCTCGCATCATGGTACAACGTAGGACCTGATGACATCGACTGTGTAACAACAGGCGATATCGTTGATATGTTCGTCAATAACATGGGCGGAGTTAAGCGTGTGGACAAGGCCGATAAGGAAGGACCTCACGAGGCTAACTTCCTTAAGCTCGATTGCAGCAAGATCAAAAGAGCAATGGGCTGGAAGGCTACATGGAACGTTAACGAAGCTATCGCCAGAGTATGCGAATGGACGAGAGTATACAAGGCAGGCGATATGACCAAGATCCCTGAGATCATGGATAAGCAGATCAACGCTTTTATCAACAGCGAATACATAACAAAATAATTTTTCAAGGAGCATATTTATGTTTGAAAACATGTCGGAAAAAGAAGCAAGAGAACAGATCTTGGAGATGGTAAAGGATTATTGCGATACATATCACAATAAGAAAAAGCCATTCGAGGAAGGAGACAGGATCCCGTACGCAAGCAGAGTTTACGGCCACGAAGAGATGGTTAACCTCGTAGACAGTTCACTTGAGTTCTGGCTTACGGCAGGCAGATACACAGATCAGTTTGAGAAGGCTTTCGCTGAGTATCTCGGTGTAAGATTCTGCTCACTCGTTAACTCAGGTTCTTCAGCTAACCTTAACGCATTCATGGCACTCACAAGCCCGCTTCTTAAGGAGAGAGCTATCAAGAGAGGTGACGAGATCATCACAGTTGCTGCAGGTTTCCCTACAACAGTTGCTCCTGCTATCCAGTTCGGTGCGATCCCGGTATTTGTTGATGTAACTATCCCACAGTACAACATCGACGTAAGCAAGCTCGAGGAAGCTTATTCCGAGAAGACAAAAGCAGTTATGATCGCTCATACACTCGGAAATCCGTTCGACCTTAAGGCAGTTAAGGAATTCTGTGACAAGCATAACCTTTGGCTCGTAGAAGATAACTGCGATGCTCTTGGTTCCAAGTATACGATCGACGGCGAAGAGAAGTTCACAGGTACCATCGGTGATATCGGAACATCTTCTTTCTATCCACCGCACCACATGACAATGGGTGAGGGCGGTGCCGTTTACACAAATAACCCGATCCTTCATAAGGCTATCAGATCTTTCCGTGACTGGGGTCGTGACTGTGTTTGCCCGTCAGGTAAGGACAATGTCTGCGGTCACAGATTCGACAGACAGTATGGTGAGCTTCCTTTGGGTTATGATCACAAGTACGTATATTCACACTTCGGCTACAACCTCAAGGCTACAGACCTTCAGGCTGCAGTAGGATGTGCTCAGATCGTTAAGTTCCCGACATTCGTTGAGAGAAGAATCCATAACTTTGACAGACTTAAGGCTGCTTTGGCAGGCCTCGAAGATAAGATCATCCTTCCTGAGGCATGCGAGAACTCAAAGCCTTCATGGTTCGGTTTCCTTATCACTTGTAAGGAAGGCGTAGACAGCTTCAAGGTTGTTAACTACGTTGAGAGCCACGGTGTTCAGACTAGAAGACTTTTCGCAGGTAACCTTACAAAGCATCCTTGCTTTGATGAGATGAGAGCTACAGGCGAAGGCTACAGAGTAGTTGGCGGTCTCGAAAATACTGACAGGATCATGAACGATACATTCTGGGTAGGCGTATATCCGGGAATGACAGACGAGATGATCGACTATATGGCTAAGACAATAAGGGAAGCATTGGCATGAGCGAGAATACCGAGATAACCAATGTTCCTGAGAACGAAGTGAAGAAGGAGAAAAAAGGCCTTATCGGTCTTATTGCTCAGTTCTTTAAATTCGGTATTGTAGGACTTATCAACACCGGAGTTTCCCTGTTAGTTAACACGGTATCACTCCTTTTGTTTTATAAACTGGCCGGAATACCTGAAGACCACATGGTAAGTTATTGGACTTCTTCAATACTTGCCTGGGTTATCAGTGTCTTTAACGCATTTCTGTTAAGCAATAAGTTTGTTTTCAAGAACAAGGAAGGCGAAGAGAGAGTCTGGTGGAAGGTTCTTATCAAAACTTATATTTCCTATGCCGGAACAGGACTCGTGCTTAACAATATCCTTCTTTGGGTATGGAACGATGTAGTTCATATCGGACAGTATCTCGGTTGGCTTGCAGATATCTGCAGTAATTTCGGAATCGCGATAACGGGAGATAGACTTGTTTCTTATATCGCCATGTTCCTTAACATGATAATAACCATTCCGCTCAACTTTATATGCAACAAGTTTTGGGCGTACAAAGGAAAAAAGAAAGAGGTGCAGGAATGAACAATGTAAGCTTGCTTGATTGTACATTGCGTGACGGAGGTTATCTGAACGACTGGAAGTTCGGAAGAAATACCATCGTAAATATTTTCGAGAGGCTCGTAGCTTCAAAGGTCGATTACATCGAGCTTGGATTCATAAACGAGAAGAGAGAGTATGATCCGGACAGATCCATATTCCCTGACGTAAAGTCCATGACCAAGACATACGGTAATCTTGATGCCGGCGACTCGATAAAGGTCGGCATGATCGATTACGGTACTCTCGATATAAGTAAGGTATGCCCTCAGTCGGAGAGCTGTATCGATGCAATACGAGTCATCTTCAAAAAGCATCTTAGGGAAGATGCAATGGCTTATGTTAAACAGATCAAGGATCTGGGATATACGGTATTTGCCCAGCTCGTTTCCATCACGAGTTATGAGGATGACGAGCTTTTGGACCTTATAAGACTTGCTAATGAAGTTAAGCCATTCGCAGTATCCATGGTCGATACATATGGTCTATGCCACAGCGATACGCTTCTTCACTATGCGAATATCCTTAATGACAATCTCGATCCTGAGATCTGCCTGGGATATCACGCACATAATAATTTCCAGCTCGGATATGCAAACTGCATCGAGCTTTTGACCGGTCTTAAGACAGAGAGAAACCTTCTCGTTGACGGTACTATCTACGGAATGGGAAAGAGCGCTGGTAACTGTCCTCTGGAACTTCTTGCCATGTATCTTAACGACAGAAGAGGCAAGAACTATAACGTTAATCAGATCCTTGAGGCATGCGATTCACAGATCATCAATTTCCAGAAGGAGACACCTTGGGGTTATTCGATGTTCTACTTTATCGCAGCATCCAATGACTGCCATCCTAACTACGTAAGCTACCTTATGAATAAGAGGACACTCTCGGTCATGCAGGTAAATACGATCCTTGAGAGGATCCCGTATGAGAAAAAGCTCATGTATGACGAGAAGATCATCGAGAAACTCTATAGCGACTATCAGGAGATCGAAGTCGACGATAAGGACGATCTTAAAAGGCTCAAAGAAGAACTCGAAGGCAAGAAAGTTCTTGTTCTTGGCCCTGGTACGAGCGTTACGGCAGAGTCTTCTGCAGTTCAGGATTTCATCATCAACAATGATCCTGCGATAATCTCGATCAACTATATTCCGTCAACCATCAAGCCGGATATCTGTTTTATCACCAACAAGAAGAGATTCGTACAGTTGTCTTCCAGCATCGCGAAAAATGCCGATACATTTAAGGTAATGGCAACATCCAATGTTACGAGTTCAACTTATACTTTTGACTACACGGTCAAGTATTCGAGCCTTCTCGATTACAATGCTCAGATCATCGATAATTCATTCCTGATGCTCCTTAAGATCATCAAGAAGATCGGTGTTGAAGAAGTATATGTGGCAGGCTTTGACGGATATGCGACAGACGACAGCCCGAATTACATCAATCCTGATATGGAGTATCAGTTCACTTCGGCTGAAGCTGCCGATCTTAATCAGTATGTTATCGGTGAGCTTAGTAAGCTCTCGTCGGGATTTAAGGTAAACTTCCTTACATCTTCTTACTACAACACAAAGGGGTAAGAAGAATGAGTAAGTACAAGGCAGTTTTATTCGATCTTGACGGCACCATAATGGATACTTCTGAAGGTATCCTCATGTCCATCAAAGAAGCAGCCGAGATGCTCGGATTACCTGAGCTCGAACCGGAAGTTCTAAGGACATTTATCGGTCCTCCGATCGAGTGGTCTTTCGAGGATAAGTACGGTATTCACGGCGACGACCTTAAGAAGGCCGCTGCTACTTTCAGAGACCGCTACAGTAATCATAACCTTCTTCATGCAAAGCCTTATGAAGGCATCTTCGATCTTTTTCGAAAACTACATGAAAAAGGCATAGGAACTGCGATAGCCACATACAAAAAACAGGACTACACCATGAAGCTTTTGAAGCATTTCGGTGTGGATAAGATGGTGGATGTCATCTACGGTTCCGACTATGAAGGAAAACTTAAAAAATCGGATATCATCGAGCTTTGCATAAGAGATCTGAAAGTTACAAAAGACGAAGTCCTTATGGTCGGCGACTCAAAGCATGACGCTACGGGTGCAAAGGCCATCGGGGTTGATTTCGCGGGCGTATCATTCGGATTCGGATTCGAAGTTCAGGACGATATCAACGAATACGATCACGTTATATATGTTGATAAAGCCATGGATCTTTATGACTTTATCGTTGAATAAAAGGAGAACAAAAAATGGAGATCAAGATAGCACATCTGATTGCTGATTTTCTTGTCGAAAAAGGAGTTAAGCACGTCTTCACCGTTACGGGCGGCGGCGCTATGCATCTTAATGACGCACTGGGCCACAAGGAAGGCTTAACATCTGTCTACAACCACCACGAGCAGGGTTCATCCATTGCTGCAGAAGGTTATGCGAGACTTACGGGTAAGATCGCCGTATGCTGCGTAACCTCAGGTCCCGGCGGAACCAATGCGATCACAGGTGTAATGGGAGGCTATCTGGACAGTATCCCGATGTTTGTTCTCTCCGGTCAGGTAAAAAGAGAGACAACTTTGTGGTCTACGGATGTTCCGCTCCGCCAGCTGGGCGACCAGGAATTCCCTATCATCGACTCCGTTCAGAACATGACAAAGTATGCCGTTATGGTCACTGAGCCTAACGACATCCTCTATCATCTCGAGAAGGCATGGTTCCTCGCTAATAACGGACGTAAGGGACCTGTTTGGCTTGATATCCCGCTCGATGTTCAGGCAGCTAAGGTAGATAAGGATCAGCTCCGTCACTTCGAAGGAAGCGACGAGGAGAAGGTTCTCTGCGCCAAGGAGAATCCGTCCTACAGCGAAGAGACCACAAAGGCTATCCTTGATAAGCTCTATAACGCCAAGCGTCCTGTTATCCTTGCAGGTACGGGTATAAATGTAGCAGAAGCTAAGGACGAGTTCCTTAAGGCAGCAGCAAAGCTTAAGATCCCTGTAGTAACGGCATGGAACGCTCATGATCTCATGACGGACGATAATCCGTACTACTGCGGAAGACCGGGCACCGTCGGTACAAGAGGCGGTAACTTCGTTGTTCAGAACGCAGACGTTCTCTTTGTTATCGGATGCCGCATGAATATCCGTATGATCAGTTACAACTACAAGGAGTGGGCTAAGGATGCCTATAAGATCGTTGTGGATATCGACGAGGCAGAACTCAGAAAGCCTACAGTAAACGTTGATATGAAGGTCAACGCCGATCTTACCGACGTACTTAAGTCCATCAACGCTTCCTCCTATGAAGCTAATCCTATCCACGAAGCATGGGTCAAGTGGGGAAGAGACATCGATGCCAAGTATCCTGCATGTCTCCCGTCTTACGATGACGTTAAGAGCCCTGTTAATCCGTACGTATTTATCGACAAGTTCAGTAATGCTCTTTCCGAAGGTGACAAAGTTATCTGCGGCAACGGTTCCGCATGTGTTGTTACTTTCCAGGGCTTCCATGTAAAGAACGATCAGAGACTTTTCACCAACTCCGGCTGCGCAGCCATGGGTTACGGTTTCCCGGCAGCTCTTGGCGCTTGCGTTGCGGAAGAAGGAAAGCGTGTCATCTGCGTTGACGGTGACGGTTCATTCCAGATGAACATCCAGGAGCTTCAGACTGTCGTTTATAACAAGCTGAACCTCAAGATCTTCATCATGAACAACAACGGTTATCATTCCATCAGACAGACACAGACCAACCTCTTCACACCACCGCTCGTAGGCGTTTGTGACGGCAACGGCCTAAGTTTCCCTGACCTTGAGAAGCTCTCTGCCGCATACGGCATCAGATATGTCCGTATCTCCGATTCTTCTGAGGTCACCTCGAAAACACTCGAAGCTGTAAGCGGAAACGATCCTGTCCTTTGCGAAGTTGTCCTTAACGACAAGCAGACATTCTCACCAAAACTTTCATCCAAGGTACTGCCTGACGGCAAGATCGTATCGCCGCCGATCGACGATATGTTCCCGTTCCTCGAGAGAGAAGAATTTGACGCTATCAAGGAATCCGTTCCTAACAAATAAGGAGACCTCATGAAAAGAGCCGTAATTACAGGTTGCACCGGAATGCTCGGACTCGCCCTCATAAGAAAACTTCTGTCTGAAGGTTATGAGGTCGTAGCAGTGATCCGCCCTGACAGCAAGCGGGCAGATAATATTCCTGAAGATGAGAGGATAACGGTCGTCGAGCTCCCGCTCGAAGATATCGGCATGCTCCCTTCGGTATTAAAGCCTCTCGGCATCGAAAATGCTTCGCTCTTCTTCCATTTCGCGTGGGGAGGAACATCAGGCGCAGCCAGAAACGATATGGAACTTCAAAAAGAAAACATCGCCGCAGCGTTAAAAGCTGTCGATGCAGCTCACGAACTTGGCTGCGAGGCCTTCCTCGGAGCAGGTTCCCAGGCCGAATACGGCCGCGTTCCTGACGGAACAAAATTAAGCGGCAAGACACCGTGCGATCCTGAGAACGGATACGGCATTGCCAAGTACGCAGCAGGCAAGATGACCAGAGTCAAGGCTCAAAGTCTCGGCATGAAGCACATCTGGGTAAGGATCTTAAGTACTTACGGCGAATTCGACGGTGCTCACACGATGGTAATGAGCATGGTAAGTAACTTCATCGACGGCAACCGCGCATCCTGCACCAAGGGTGAACAGATGTGGGATTACCTCTACTGTGATGACGCTGCCAATGCTTTCTATCTCGCAGCCACAAAGGGCGCAGACGGTAAAGTCTACCCTGTCGGATCAGGCGAAGTAAGACCGCTTGCAGATTATATAAGAGATATAAGAGATGCTATCGATCCTGATCTGGAGATCGGATTCGGTGAGGTAGATTATTACCCCGGTCAGGTCATGTATCTTTGCGCAGATATT
This sequence comes from Clostridiales bacterium, assembly GCA_017649645.1. Taxonomy (GTDB): domain Bacteria; phylum Bacillota; class Clostridia; order Saccharofermentanales; family Saccharofermentanaceae; genus Saccharofermentans. Next base: position 20,028 of record JAGCGK010000014.1, read on the forward strand.
GCCGAACTTACTGAGGATACAGGATTTAAACCGGAGTATACTTTTAAAGAAGGAATTGAAAGAACTATTAATTGGTATAAAGCGAGGAAGAACTCATGAAGAAGATATCGATCCTGATACCTTGTTACAACGAAGAACTTAATGTCGAGCCTATGGCACAGGCCCTTACTGAGATGTTTGCAAAAGATCTCCCCAATTACGATTATGAGATCGTATTCATAGATAACGATTCGAGAGATCTGACGAGGCCGAAGCTTCGTGCACTCTGCGAAAAAGACAAGAGGATCAAGGCTATCTTCAACGCCAAGAACTTCGGTCAGTTCAATTCCCCGTATTACGGAATGCTCCAGACAACGGGTGACTGTACTATCTCCATGGTCTGCGACTTCCAGGATCCGATCGAGCTCATCCCGAAGTATGTTAAGGAATGGGAGAACGGCTATAAGATCGTTATCGGTATCAAGACTTCCAGTAAGGAAAGTAAGATAATGTACTTATTAAGAAGTCTCTATTATAAGATAATAAAGAAGTTCTCCGACGTTGAGCAGATCGAGCATTTCACGGGTTCAGGTCTTTACGATAAGAGTTTTATCAAGGTATTAAGAGACCTCAAGGATCCTAAGCCGTTCCTCAGAGGAATTGTAGGAGAGCTCGGATTTGAGCGTAAAGAGATACCTTATGAGCAGCCACAAAGAAGAGCAGGTAAGACCAGCAATAACTTCTATAGACTCTACGATGCAGCTATGCTCTCTATCACATCTTATACAAAGATTGGTCTTCGTATCGCAACTATCGGAGGAGCGATATTCTCGTTCTTCAGTCTGGTAGTCGCTCTTGTATATTTCATCTTGAAGCTTTGTATGTGGGATTCGTTCCCGGCAGGTATGGCTCCGGTCGTTATCGGTATGTTCGTATTGGGCTCCGTTCAGCTGTTCTTTATAGGACTTTTGGGCGAATATATCCTCAACATAAACGACCGTATCATGAACAGGCCATTGGTTGTTGAAGCGGAGAGATTAAATTTCGACGAAGACTAACCTTACAAAATTGTTAGATTAGCGTAAGCAAAATCGATAGTTATAATCGGGCGTCAGTAATATCATATACTCAAGGAAGACGAAAGCGTACAGAAGGGAGATATATGAAATGAATGACGCCAGAACTTTTTATGAGTTAACTTCTGAAGAGTTGAATGAACTTAAGATCATTATGCTCTTCAGTGATGATGAAGAGTTCTACGAAGACATTGATGAGATCTCCTATACATCTGTAAAACAGAAATTCGGAAACCTGAGGTTCAGGCGCGAAGACTTCGCCTGCAACCTGATTGCTTAAGACACTCTCTTTTTCATAACACTTCATAACCCTAATAAAAACACCTCTTTGCCCCCCCGCAAGAAGGTGTTTTTACTTGCATTTTTTACAGGTGACAAAAATGTCTGATATCTGCTATTATATGTACTAAGTTGAGGGAAAAGAGTTATGATCGAACATAAAATGATTGATGACATCAATGTCATTCGTGAAGTCTCGCGTAAATACCATTCGCGCGGATTTAGTTCATCTGCCTTTCTTCAAGGTTCCGTAGTAAATACCGTTGATTCATACATGAATGAACAGGTCCATTTTGCTCCCGATGAAAACGGAGAATATGTTTATAAGACCATCGACAGCCGTGATCTTCCAAAGAGCCATTTGATGCAGCTTTGGAGAATGAAGACTATTGATGAATTCTATTTCAATATGCATTTCTACATTCTGGATATACTCCATAATGCCGAGAGGACCGCTCAGGAGACCTACGATATAGCCACCGGATATGCCAGGGAATTCGATCCGGATTATGTTATCGATAAAGACCGCTTTTTCGGTATGATCGATACCTATGTTGAAGACGAGATCCTGGTCATGAGGGAAGAAAACGGCGTAAAGCACTATACGATGGCGCCTCGCACTAAGCTTCCGAGTCCTGAACTCCTCCGCTATTTCGCAGAGATCGCTCCGTGCGGAACAGCGGGTTTCACGATCGAGTATAAAAGACAATTCGTTAAATCGTTCTTCCAGTTCAAACATCACTTTACGGCACTTGCCTTTAATGACGGTATTCTTTTGGATATTTTCGATGCCATCTCGAAAAGGATCACCGTCGTACCGATCCTTTTCGATGAAGGAAAGACAAATGAAGTAGTTCCGATCAAGGTATTGTCCGGAACTCATGGAGGCAGAGATCATCTTGCCTGTTATGATCTTGTGACAAAAAAGTTCAAGAACATCAGGGTCGACGAGATAAGGGAATTCGAACTCGGCGAGAAGTATGACGAGTATGATGCCCGTTATGAAGAATTGGAAAAATTGAGAGAACATGTCTGGCTGATCGATTTTACTGAAAGAATCGAGCATATAATGTTTGAACTTCAGTTCGAACCTGCCGAGGATTATGTTCTGCTCAGACTTAACAGAGAAAACAGATTCGGAAAGATCACTAAGCTTTCTGAAGGCTACGTAAGGTTTGAAGCAGATGTAACCAACTCATACGAGATACTTCCTTGGGTCAGGACCTTTATGGGTTGGGTAACTAAGATCGAACTGTCAAATAAAGAGGCTCTTAAGCATTTTAAAGATGAGATCAGGGCCATGAACGATATGTACGGAGGCAACGATGAAACTGTTTAATGAATATTCCAATCTGTTTTTTGGAATAAGCGGATACATCTTATATCTTGCCGAACTCCGTAAGGTTACGCTCCAGGACGTTGCAGACATGGTCGTCGCATGCAGCAGCGTAGTTACCAAGGAAGAAATAGAAAGCTATATATCCAGCGATTCCAACAAGCTCTTAAGGGATGACGGAACTACGGTTCTCAAAAACAATCCGTCAATGCCTCTTACTATTATCCAAAAAAGATGGCTCAAGGCTATATCCCTTGATCCGAGATTTAAATTATTCGGAGAAGAACTGGAAGGTCTTGATGATGTCGAGCCGCTCTACACAGCCAAGGAATATGAGATTTACGATAAGTTCAAAGACGGTGATCCTTATGAGAAGGAAACTTATATCAAGAATTTCATGACTGTCGTAAAAGCTATCAAAGAAGGCACTACTTTGAATATCTCCGTAAGGACCAGATCAGGCCACAGGAGAAAAGTCCTGATGCTTCCGTCTAAGATCGAATATTCTGACAAGGATGACAAGTTCAGAGTTCTCGGAAGCGGCGACAAGGTCAATATGAAGAATATCATCACTGCCGAGAAATCAGAAAAGAAGATATCTCATGCCAGTGACGATGATTATGTAGTCAGAAATGAAGTTGTGTTCCGCCTTATTAATCCGGACATAGACGAGATGATGAACTACTTTTCTCATTTTGCTAAGGAAGTACGTAAGGTATCCGATACGGATTACGAAGTAAAGATCTTTTATCTTCCGGATGACGAGACTGAGATCATGGTTAGACTGTTTGCTTTTGGTCCTTCGATACAGGTATTGGCTCCTTCATCCTTCAGAGAAGTAATGAAGAGCAGGATCAGCAAACAGATGAGACTTTTCGATCAGTAGGAGATAGTTTTTGAGAAAAAGAACAGTAATACTTTTGGCCATACTCTTGATAACTTTAATGGGAGTATTATCAAGCGTTTTTTTAGTTGCCAGGTTTAATTATTCTACCAAGCACACTATGGTTTACGAACCTTCTCAGTCGGAAGAACTCTTGGTAGCACACGATTTTGGGCTAATTCTTTCTCCTGATATAAGGATTACAAAACTATTCTTTTGTCAGAATAGAGAAGATGAAAACTCCCTTCGTTCAATAAGAATTGAAGGAGTTAGTGATGTTTATTCTTTTTTGACAAATAACGTGAACCTAGTATCAGAAGTTACCAAAGAAGAAGATTATATTCTTATTGATGGTGAACCTGTTAATTTTGTGGAAACAGTTGTCGATTATGAGCAAACTGGTCAATATAATGGATCAAGAGTAGCTGTTCAAATAAAGGGGCGTTACGAACCAGACGGAACAAGAGATTTTGAATCAACTTGCATAATTTCTTTTTTCGTGGATGAAAATGGGGATTTGCTTTTTGTGGAATGCGGGTATAAATATGTTCCCTACGGATCTAGCTATTCAAATATAAAAGACGAACATTTTTGGGATGATTTTTCTTTGTCGTGGATTCTTAAAAAGCGTAATACCTGATACCATACTCATTCGATCAGTAGATCTGATATACGATAGTGTGATTATCCTCAGGGAAGTATGCTACCTGCTTCAAGTTGGAAGCAAAGAATTCCGCATTGTACATAGGCTTACCCTCGGCATTTTGAATGTCATAGAATTCCGGATCGAAAACAAGATATTTGATCTCACGCTCTTTACAATATGAGACAAACTTATCGATATCCCCGTTACAACCTGTTATAAGCCACTGATAGATCTCGTCACGCGTATAGGTGTCGTGACCCGCTGACCATGCGAAATACGGCCAGCCGTAATAAGCAGGACGGCCTGCCAGGAAGAAACGGTTGACCGACCACATAGGTGTCAGGAAGACATCCGATGAGGATGTGTTATGTTCGATCCAATCAACGAGTTCGGATCTGGTATTAACGTCGATATGACCCTTGTTTATGTTGATATAGACGCACCATTCGACGATACCCGTTCCCGTAAGTCCCACGAGAAGACAAAGAGCTATGATGACTGACAGTACTTGTGTCGGAATGAACGCAGGCAAAGGAAGGATGAACTTCTTCTTATCCTCGGATTCCTTATTCAGAGCTTCCTCCAGCTTGTCGTTATCAAGAGGCAGGAGCTTAGGAAGACCTGTATCTTTTTTCGGAGCGAACGGGAGCCAGAAGAGGTTCGCGAGAAGGGATGCCACAAAGATATCCACGAAGATGAGAGATATCTGAATGAACTTATGATTAGCGAGCATCTCAAGTGAAACCTTAACGTTGAATGCAAAGATCAACGGCAAAAGGAAAGTCACGAACAGAAGCGGCATGTAAGGAGGACGCTTCTTAAGTATATCGAAAACCAGTCTCGCTACTGCAAAAAGCACAGCCGAGATCAAGGTGAAACCGGTGATGTAGATGAGATAACGATAAGGACTTCCGAAGGTGCTCTCGTTACTTACAAATCCGCTCTGAAGAGAGAACTTGACCATGTTGGTGTAAGAACCGGAGAATATCCTGGTCTGAATGTACGAAGATGCGACGGCGCATACTGCGACCGCGAGATAACTTAATCTGCTCTCACTTACTATTGCCATGCCGAAGAGAATAAGAAGTCCCGCGATGAGAGCCGATCCGTGGATATAAGGCATTACGATAACGAGAATACACGCGAGGATCAGGTTCTTATATGGGCTGAGCGGATCGCCTTTGCGAGGGATCCAGGAATTCTTCGTAAGGAAGAAACTCTTAAAGCCGTCGGATGAGACAGAGATACACAGGCGTCTCACATATGGGACAAAGAGTATCACGAGTATAAGTATCATTGAAACACCGAACATTAAGTGTCGCTGGTTCGCGTAAACATTGATGGCCCAGATGCCCCAATCGTCATAAGGGGTCTGCTTGAACCAAGAGAAAGAATGCAGGAGAACATTGATGCTTCTTGTGACACCGTATTCATGCTGCATCATATTCGAAAAAGATGAGAAGACGTTAAACGAACTTCTGAAAAGAACGAGAAGCGGAGCAAAGAAGAATGTCATCCTTCTTCCGCTCAGAAGGACTCCCAAAAGTCCAAGGAGCATGAAGCAGCAGACCATGGCGATGATCGAAGGAACGTTGATCGCATAGTCGATCGGGAAACCCAGAAAACCCAGGATGCCGCAGAAGAAATAGAAGAAGAAATGATACTGAATTCCGTCTCCCGAATAATGCATGTATTGTGTCGGGAAGTTGGAGCCGACGCTGAATGACGATGTCATTGCCGTGTGAGGCGACAGGTCAGAGAAAACGGAGTAACCGTTTATGAGCATTCCGTCGGAGATCCTGAAAGTGTAGAAGAACAGGAATGATGCGACGGTCGTGAAAAGCACGATGGAGATCCCGTAGAACAGAGTGTTCTTGATGGAATTATCGAAGTTCGGGATCTTGGGATTTGCTTCCTTTTTCTTCTTGCGTTCTTTGTCGATGAACATGAAGATCATGTAGCACATGATAACGGTGACGACTGCAGTTCCTGCTGTTATGGCCGTTTGTTTTCGAGTAAGGACATAAGAAAATCCCAGGGATGCGTAGTACGTGAGGAATGTCGCGATGGAGATTCCGGTTATGATACCTGCGGGAACTTTGAAGAGGAGATCCGGGATATTGGTCAGCTGCTTTTTTGAGACTGCTGTCGCAACATAAAGTCTCCTGATGTCAGGCACGAGAAAAGATACGAGTTCGTACCCGAATACAGCACATACCAAAATGAATAAGATTCCCAGCATTTTTCTTCCTCTTTATTAGATTTATATATATCTTACCAAAACGTTTTAAACGCAAAAAATACAATAATGTTACGTTAAGTATACAGTTCTGTAAAACCTTGGTATCTCGGCTTTTTCGCCGAAAAAAGAATGCTACAATCCTTAAAAATCAAAGTGTTTCAAGGAGAAAATTTCTTATGAAGATCGTGGTTTTGTCAGGCGGATTAAGTCCTGAGCGTGACGTATCAAAAAAATCATCAAGTCTCATCGCAAATGCATTGCTCTCAAAAGGACATAAAGTTGCAGTTGTTGACCTCTATGAAGGTGTCGAAGACGGTGTTGATATCGGCTCGATCTTCAAAGAAGGAACAGACGATCTGTTCAATTATGACATCCCTGAGAGTGAACCTGATCTCGAGGCCCTGATCCAAAGCTTCGGCGGAAGAAGAGAATGGCTCGGACCACGCGTTATCGAAGTATGTAAATATGCAGATTCCGTATTCCTCGGCCTTCACGGATCACACGGTGAGAATGGCCAGCTTCAGGCGGTTCTGGATGCGCACAACATCGCTTACACGGGTTCAGGATATCTCGGCTGCGCACTTGCAATGGATAAGGATATCTCCAAGGCTATCATCGCCAGCCGCGGAATCAAGACAGCTAAGTGGATCATCAAACCTGCTGAAGTGATCAATATCGACGATGTAAAAAAGGAGATCGGCATTCCGTGTGTCGTTAAGCCTATCGGATGCGGCAGCAGCTGCGGTGTTTCCATCGTAAAGACAGACGACGAATTCAATAAGGCTATTTCCTATGCTGCAAGCTATAAGCAGGAAGTTCTTATCGAAGCATTTATAACGGGAAGAGAGATCACCATCGGTGTTGTAAATAACGAAGCCCTTCCGATCATTGAGATCATTCCTCACGAAGGATTCTACGATTACAAGAACAAGTATCAGGCAGGACTTACGGATCACATCTGTCCTGCAAGATTTACCGAAGATCAGACCAAACGTGCTCAGGGTCTCGCTGTCGAGATCTTTAAGGCACTTCGTATGAAGGCATACGGCCGTATCGACATGATCTATGACGAGAAGGCTGACGATTTCTGGTTCATCGAAGCCAACAATCTTCCGGGCATGACAAATACAAGTCTCGTTCCGGATGCCGCAAAAGTTGCAGGAATCTCTTACGAAGATCTCTGCGACAGGATCGCGAGGTCATGCGGTAAGGAAATGATCTGATCATTAGGGGTTTTGAAGTGAAGGAAGAAGGCAGACTAAAAGTAGGTATAATCGGCGGAGGAGCAGCAGGTCTTTTTACGGCGTGTCAGCTCAAGAAACTCGGCCTCAACGACGATATAGAGATAACTATCCTCGAGAAGACATCGACACTCGGCAAGAAGCTTACGCTCACAGGCCACGGTCGATGCAATATCACTAACAGAAAGACGCCTTCCGAATTCAAAAAGGGCCTTCATGAAGCAGGCAATTTCCTGTATCCTGCGATCAAGGAATTCAGCCCTGATGATACGGTGAGATTTTTCGAAGAAGACCTTGGGCTTAAGCTTAAGGAAGAAGACAATAACAGGATGTTCCCTGTGTGCGACAGCGCGGTAAAAGTAAGGGATACGATAGTCTCCTACATCTCTGACAAGGTAAAGACCATATGTGATGCCAAGGTCCTGGACATCGCGAAAACAGACGGCTTTGACGTATACACGACGAAGGGCGATTTCAAGTTCGACATCCTGGTCCTGTCATGCGGAGGAGCATCTTTTCCCGAGACGGGATCAACAGGTGATTCATATGCTTTCGCATCAGGTCTCGGTCACACGGTTGAGCCGATAAGAGCGGCTCTTGCTCCTGTTAAGGTCGATAAAGTTTCAAGACAGTTTACCTCTGCATTAAGCGGAGTATCAGTTAACGCGAACGCGAGCCTTTACTGCTCGGGTTCCAAATCCGCATCGTCTGAAGGCGATGTACTGTTCGCAGACTTCGGACTTACAGGTCCTGCCATCATGGAACTTTCCCGTGAGATACCGACAGACATCGTTGACATGAACGGATGGATCGAGCTCGACTTCACACCGTTTATGAGCGACGAGCAGATCGATAAGGAATTCCAGAAGATGATCGACGAACACCCTGATACCAAGGTATCAACTCTGGCATCAAAGTACGTTCCTTCATCCGTATCAAGAGAACTCTCGGCACGTGCAAAAGTTACCGATCTTTATGCGCAGAATTTCACCAAGCAAAACAGAAAGGCTCTGTGCAAAGAGATAAAGCATCTTGAATTGGGTATAGAAGAAGCTCCGAACATCGATAAGGCTTATGTTACAAGAGGCGGAGTCAGGCTCAAGGAAGTCGATAAGAAGACGATGCAATCGACAATCGTTTCAGGACTTTATATAATAGGAGAAGCACTCGACATCGACGGCATCTCGGGAGGTTATAACCTTCAGGCCTGTATGAGCGAGGCATATGCGGTAAGTAAGAGTATACTCGGATAACCTTCAGGGGATAGGAGGGAATAGGATGGAGACAAAGGAAGAACTGTTCAGAAGATTGGACAAGTATTGCAGTACCCTTTCTCGTATCGAAGACGCAAAAGCAGAATACGAACTCGAGAGGAACAGATGCAGAAATGCCGTTCCTGAGGGAGTTTATAAGAATAAATTCTTCCACTATTTCTGGCCGTTTGTCGTGTTTTTCTTTGGTGCATGGGTTCTGGCTTTGATAGGTGCCGGCATTTTCAGAGAAATGGATAACATGATGCTTTTCATGGTTGTTCTGGGTCTTATCCAGATCCTGGTTCCGATAATCGGAGTAGGCATCTCGTGGAAATTAAGAGACAAACAACACAGAAAAGTTGATGAACAGATCGAAGAGTATCGTAAGAAGGCTCTCGAATCAGATTCACTTAAAAAGCTTGATCAGAAAATCAGAGATACAGAAGCTGAAGCAAATGAACTCTCTAAGATCCTGCCTGCAAAGTACAGGACCTTAAGAGGAGCTCAATTGATCCGCAAACGCCTTTATAAGGACGACATAAACACTATTGAAGAAGCTGTTGAAAGCCTTAATTAAATGGAACATCAGGTTATGAGTGAGAACAACATCAATTTAAACTGGCAGTGTTCATGCGGCCAGATCAACAACGGCAACTTCTGCTGTGCATGCGGAAGACAGAAGGTGCAGTATGCAGCACCCCCTGTCCAGCCTCAAATGCAATATCAGCAGACTCAATATCAACAGCCACAGCCTTCAGTAGCGGTTAATCCTAAATCCGGATCTAAGATCAAGTTTCTCGATTATCTCGTAAGCTTGATCGCAACCATAGGTGTATTACTCACGAATATCCCCGGAATGCTAATGTCGACATTGGCTTCTGCAGCAGGTCCTTTTGCCATGACGTTTGGCGGCGCTGATGCAGAGGAGTACACCCCGGCTTTTTTGGTCTTCGGTCTCGAAAGTATCGTTTTCATCTTGATCATCCTGGCTTTTCTCTTCAACATCATAAGCTATGTCAAATCAAAGAAAAGACCATTCAAAAAGTATAAACCGTTCAGGATCCTTGTTGCGATCTTCGTCATGATTTCTGCCCTGAGTTCGATCGTGTCAGCTGTCTGGCTCAACAGCCTTGACGAAGCTCCGGTATTGATCCTGATCCCTGTCATAGCGGTTCCTCTCGGAATAGCTGCTCTCGTTATAAACATTATCGACGTCTGTTCGAACAAGGATCAGATCAACGCCTGATCTTATGCGCTGATGAGGTTTTCAAGCTTTGCGTTCAAGACTGCTTTTGGCATTCCGCCGATTGCTGAATCTACAACTTTTCCGTCCTTGATGAAGAAGAAACTCGGTATAGACATAACACCGAATGACTGAGCCTATTCAGGATATTCGTCGGTGTTGACTTTGCCGACCTTGATCTTTCCGTCATAAGTTTCCGCCATCTCCTCGACGATCGGTGACATCATTCTGCAAGGACCGCACCATTCTGCGTAAAAGTCCACCAATACAGGCACTTCGCTTCTCATTACTTCCTGCTCGAAATTCTCATTTGTAAATCTGTATTCCATATCTATTTCCTCACTTTCTTTTCGAAAACTCTGTTGATAATTCAATTGTACATGGTATAAAATGTGTATCAAGTACGCAGTTTATTCTATCCTGGTATCAAAAACCTGAGTAATGCGAAAGGAAGGCCTTTTATGTCCCGAAAAAAAGAGATGTTATGCGATGATATCGCCGGCAAAGACTGCGGTCTTAAGAAAGTCATCGATATCGTAGGCGGCAAGTGGAAGATCATGATCTTATGCGTAATGGATCAGGTGGGCACCATCAGATACGGTGAACTCAAAAGAAGAGTTTACGGAATAACAAATACCATGCTCGCCAACTCCCTTAAGGAAATGGAAGAAGCAGGTCTTGTTGACCGTAAGCAGTACAACGAGATGCCTGTAAGAGTTGAATATTCGCTTACCGAAAAAGCAGAAAGCATCGTCCCGATCCTTCTCGAACTAAAGCATTGGGGAGAAGAAAATCTGTAAGGCGAAAGGAACTATATGAATAAAGAAACATTGTATAAGACATTCGAACAAAAGAATGAAGAACTGAGAGCAGCCATAAACGGCGATGATCTGGAAAAGATCATCAACCTGACACTTGAAGTTCATGCTTTGGTCCATCCTGCAGAAGTCTCAGGATCAACAGAGAAAACCATAGCAGACTATGTTTTGGATTATATGTTAGAGGGTAATCAGAATGCTCTTGTCCCGAGACAGATCTGGGATACGGATCTTCACTATGCGGGAACAGACATGGTCCCTCTTTGCTGGCAGTTCTGGCACACATACAGGATCGAAGATCTCGTAAGTAACATCTTAATGGCTGATCAGGATCAGATCTTCAACGATGAATGGCAGAAAAAGATCGGTGCAGTCATAACCGATACGGGTAATGCATTGGAAGCTGATGAAGTTATTGAATTCGGTAAGAAGATCAATGCCGAGGCTTTGAAGGAATATATGATCGTTGTCGGAAAGAACACCAGAGAGATCATCAAGAAGCTTACTTTAGATGAGATCAAATCAATGGTCCCTGAAGAGTGGGTAATGAGGATACTTGAAGTCGGCGGTGTAACAACTGATTTCAGATCGGTATGGCTTTTAGTCTTCTGGGGAAGATTAACAAGAGGCGGAATGATACTTACACCGATGACATATCATCACATGATGCATCTTCCTGCCTGCATAGATCATCTGTCGATAATCGAATAAAAATATGTCACTTCTCCAAAGGCACGGCATGTGTTGTAAGATAAGTTTTCTTACGATAGAATCAAAATATCTTTATTGAAACGGAGAGTGTTTTGTCATGAAAAGAAGCGATTATATCACATGGGACGAATATTTTATGGGCGTTGCAAGTCTTTCCGCACAGCGAAGCAAAGACCCGAGCACACAGGTCGGAGCCTGTATCGTCAATGACGAGAATCGCATCATGACAGTTGGTTATAACGGAATGCCGAGAGGCTGTTCCGACGATGAGTTCCCATGGGAGAGGGAAGGCGGAATGCTCGATACGAAGTATGCCTTCGTATGTCACGCTGAGATGAACGCGATCCTTAATTGCGGAACGGCTGACCTTAAGAACACACGCGTATATGTTACTTTGTTCCCTTGCCGTGAGTGCACAAAGGCACTTATCCAGAAAGGCATCAAAGAAGTTATCTATTTCAGTGACAAGTATCACGATACTGAGGATGCAGTCGCTGCAAGAAAGATGCTGGATGCGGCAGGAGTGATCTATAAACCTTATCAGCCGTCAGGAAGAAAACTCGACATCGAAGTATAAGATTATCCGGAGGGTACTATGGCTTTTTGTGACAAATGCGGATTTGAACTCGAAGACGGGGATCTGTTCTGCGCGAAGTGCGGACATAAAATGTTCGGTGGTGAAACAAGCGGTGAAGAAAGCGAAGAGCCAAAGCATATCTCCAAAGAGATGCTCATAAAAGATCTTACGGAATATAAGAGTGCTCTTGCCATGAAGAGAACATATTCAGTCAAGGCGAAGGAACCGGAGGATTCGGGTCTGTTCGGAAGCAGAGATACGGAGCAACTGAGGCATACATTTATAAAGTTCTACTGGCCGTATCTGGTGGCAGCTCCGATAGCTTATTTTGTAATTGCGGTTTCCATAGCTGTATTTGGAGTACTGGTGGAGTCATTATTTTTGACCTCTGCCGCATATTTAGTCGCTTTTATCGTCGCAGCTGTTATTTTACTCGTCGGACGTTCAAAAGCCATGGCTGAGCGAGACTCGGCGAATTATGCGGTTATGGAGCACAATAAAAGGGTTCGTGACCGTAAAAAGGAGAGAGAAGATATCGATGGCATAGAAAGGAAGCTCAGAAAGGCTCAGAATACCATCGATAAGTACGAAGATCTGATCCCGGTCAAATACAGAAACGAGACATCGCTCAATACGATAATCAGGCAGCTGAAGTTAACTGATGCCAAGACGATCGAAGAAGTCATCGCCAAGATGAAATAAAAAATATTGCAAAATCAAAGATCTGTGCATATAATTAGCACATATCGAAAATGCGTCGATTGAGAGGAGTAGTCTTTCTTCCGCGGCAACAGGGATTGAGGGTCTTAGACTGAGAACCTTCATTGCAAAGCTTGAATGATGAAGTTCGCTCATGAGCAGGAATGCTGAAGATCATGTTGTAGGCGTTCACGGAAGTCCACCGTTATCCGGGACGAAGAATTGTTGGATTCTTGCTGAGTGCAGTCTTTTTCGAGAAGACTGAAGATGGGTGGTAACGCGTATATTATACGTCCCGTCAACGGAAACATATCCGTTGGCGGGATTTTTGTTTATCCGTAAAGCAAGAGCGAAAGGAGAAAAAAATGGCAAAAGAGATCGAGACATTCATCTGGGATGAAAAGAATGAGTGCATGAGCGACGACGAGCGTGAAGCGCTTGTTAGCGAGAGGATCAGAAAATGCGTAAAAAGACTTTACGAGAAGGTTCCTTACTACAAGACAAAGCTCGACAATGCAGGCGTTAAGCCTGAGGACATTAACGGAACAGAGGACCTCTGGAAGCTCCCGTTCACGGACAAATTCGACTTCAGAGACAACTATCCGTTCGGCACTTTGGCAGTACCGAGAGAGGAAGTTGAGCGTTTCCATGCTTCATCCGGTACGACAGGCCGTATGAAGGTCGTAGGTTACACTCATAACGATATCGAACTCTGGTCCGATATGCTCTGCAGATCTTTCGCGATGGCAGGTATGAAGAAGAACGACCTCGCTCACATCTCCTACGGTTACGGACTCTTCACCGGAGGTCTCGGCCCTCACTATGCATGTGAGAAGTTCGGTGCTACGGCTATCCCGGTATCAACAGGACAAACTGACAGACAGATCATGATCCTAACCGATTGGAAGCCGGACGTTATCTTCTGTACTCCTACATACATGCTCAATCTTCTCGACAAGATGGACGAGAAGGGCGTAGATAAGAGCCAGCTCAACTTAAGGACAGGTATCTTCGGAGCTGAGGCATGGACTGTCGAGATGAAGCAGGAGATCGAGGAGAGAGCAGGTATCAGAGCATTCGATATCTACGGTCTTTCCGAGGTATGCGGTCCTGGAGTAGGCTGCTCATGCGATAAGGGCGACCTCATCCACATCCAGGCTGATCACTTCTGGCCTGAGGTAGTCGATCCTGAGACAGGTAAGCCGCTCCCTGACGGTGAACTTGGTGAGCTCGTATTCTCATCCATCACTAAGGAAGCTCTGCCTCTCATGAGATATAACACACATGACCTTACGAGGATCTATCACGGTAAGTGCGCATGCGGAAGAACAACACCTAGGATCGAGAAGATCACAGGCCGTGCTGACGACATGATGGTCATCCGCGGCGTTAACCTCTTCCCGAGCCAGATCGAGGAAGCTATCGGTAAGCATACTGACGCAGTATCACTGAACTATCAGATCTTCGTAGACCGTATCAACAATCAGGATTCCATCTACGTTAAGCTCGAGCTTAAGCCTAACCTCTTCTCCGATACGATCGGTGATCTTTCTAAACTCAATAAGGCCATCGAGGCGGACATCACATCCATCACGGGTCTTCACATCAGAGTTCAGCTTGTTGAGCCTAATACTCTTCCTAAGTCTGAAGGTAAGATGAAGAGAGTTATAGACTCGAGATTTAAATAAGTAGTATACTTCTCGCATGGGCAAGACTATTTTGGGGGAACATCCTATGCGAAAAGCATTTCTTAGATCAGCGGCTTTAATGGTCGTAACAATAATATTGGTAATGACTGCAGCTTTCGGATCCGTGTATGCGGATCCGGAAGCTGTTGTTGACGGAACAAATCCGTGGGAGAGCGGCGGACAGATAACTCTGACGCTCAAGAACTGCGACGGCTATAACAAGATAACCGTTGTGGCTGACTTCGGAGGCACTGTCACGGACGCGTCAGGATGGGGTTTTGATACGTACAAAGTTGACGGCAGCAAAGTAACTGCGGAAGTTACAAGAGGCGGTCAGAATGACTGGGCCTTTAACGGCAGCGTCGGTATCCAGGTCAACGGTTCGAATATCAACGAGATAAAGCTCGTATCCATAACCGGTGATTCCACGAGCGGTACGATCTCCACATCAACTCCTGCACCTACAACGGCTCCGACATCCTCAGGCGAACCTGTTGTTACGGGTTCATCGGAGAACAAAGAAGGAAAGAAGGGCGACGACTGGCTTACCACAAAGGGCAGCAAGATCGTCGATCAGAACGGAACAGAAGTATGGCTTACGGGTGTTAACTGGTTCGGTTATAACACGGGAACGAACATTTTCGACGGATGCTGGTCCTGCAGCATGGACGGTGCACTTAAGGCGATCGCAGACAGAGGATTTAACCTCCTTCGTATACCGATCTCCGCTGAACTTCTTCTTAACTGGAGAAGCGGAACATATCCGAATGCCAATTTCAATCAGTCGACCAACTCGGAACTTACCGGAATGAACAGTCTCGAGATCCTGGATTATGCTCTCGCGAGATGTGAGACTTACGGTATCAAGGTCATGTTCGATATCCACAGTGCTGAGACTGATGCATCAGGTCATAACGCTCCATTGTGGTACACGGGTAAGATCTCGACCGAAGATTACCTCACGGCTCTGGACTGGCTTTCTGCCCGCTATAAGGACAACGATACAGTCATAGCATATGATCTTAAGAACGAGCCTCACGGCGCGGGCAACGAACAGAACCGTGCCATCTGGAACGATTCCAAGGATCCTAATAACTGGCCTTATGTTGCAGCACTTGCAGGCAACACGATCCTCGATAACAACCCGAACGCGCTCATCGTTATCGAAGGTAACCAGATATTCCCTAAGGACATCAAATCCAATAACTTCACATCCATGAACGAAGGCGATTACTATAATGCATGGTGGGGCGGAAACCTCATGGGCGTTAAGGATTATCCTGTAGATCTGGGTTCTGCCGAGAGGAATAAACAGATAGTATATTCTCCTCACGATTACGGTCCTGCCGTTTATCAGCAGCCGTGGTTCAACTCGGGTTTTTCCTATCAGTCGCTGATGGATGATTACTGGTATGACTACTGGTTCTACATCAAAGACCAGGACATCGCTCCTATCCTCATCGGTGAGTGGGGTGGCTTTATGTCCGGTGATAATCTCACATGGATGACTTACTTAAGACAGCTCATAGGCGAGTACAATCTCAACTACACATTCTGGTGCTTTAACGCCAACTCCGGAGATACCGGCGGACTTGTAAAGGACGACTTTACCACATGGGACGAGGAGAAATACTCATTCGTATCCGAAGTCCTCTGGAAAACATCCGACGGTAAGCCGATCGGTCTTGACCATGAGATCGCTCTCGGTGCTAACGGCGTAAGTCTCGGAACTATAAGCGGCAGCGTTGAGCCGACTGAACCTGCCGTTACTCCCGAACCTTCCGAAGAGACGGAGATTACTGATGAGACAGAAGTATCAGCTGATGATACCAAGGTCTCAGATGAGACGACTGTCTCAGTTTCCGTTGAAACAGAAGTTGAAGAGGAAACTACTGATGAAGTAAGCACAAAGAAAGCCGATAACAAACTTCAGTTATCGGCTCTCGGAAATATCCTTAAAGTTGTAGCTGTTATCGCGGTCGTAGTCGTAGTCGCACTGATCGTTTTCGTCGTAACGAGAG
Source organism: Clostridiales bacterium (assembly GCA_017649645.1). Taxonomy (GTDB): domain Bacteria; phylum Bacillota; class Clostridia; order Saccharofermentanales; family Saccharofermentanaceae; genus Saccharofermentans. Next base: position 36,720 of record JAGCGK010000014.1, read on the forward strand.
TTATCGTTCTTAAGCGTAAAGGTCAGAACTTCAAGGAGATCCTGGTCAACATCTTTAAGCTGTTCTGATGATCAAAGTCCCAGGACTTCTTCTACGATAGCGAAGACTTTTTCCTGTTCTTCTTTATCCATTAACATGGCGATCTCATCGTGAGATGATTTCTGATCGACGAAAGTATGAAAATTATCGCGGTCTTCCACGTCCGGAAGCCTTACTGAATACCATACGTCGCATCCGCCGTAAAGGAGGATAACATCGCACTCGGTCGTATTCATCCATTCCATGACTGACTGTCTTACGGAAGGATCATACGTGATGGAATCATAGATCTGCTCAGGGAAGACGACCTTATAAAGGAGCATGTCTTCCATGTCTTCGGTGATGACAAGTTCTGCACCGCTGCCATCTTTTTCGAGAGCGGCACGAAGGAAGGAGAAATCATATTCGTGCTCTCCGAGTTCCATTGCTGCCTGAATGTAGTACGGATAGTACGGTGTTGTCGTGCTCCAGTCGAGCGGGATGGATCTGGACAGGAGAAGCAGGAGAAGATCCGATACGTAATCAGGACTGTCCTTGGAATCGAGGACGCTCCTTATGTTATCGAAGTCCCTGGAGTACTGCCATGTGTAAGTCGCGAACTCCAATACGCCCAGATCGAACAGGATCTCCGGCGTAGTGAAATCCGTATAGACGGCGCCGTCATCCAGACCTGCCTGATAGAAAGCATCCTGCATCTCATCTCTGTGCTTGATGCATTCCACCTGGAATTCCAGAACAGTCTCACGGTAGACCGCTGCCTTTTCCTCGCCGTAGCACTCATTGCCGATAGTCTCATAGATATTGTCGTAATAATCCGCAGCCTGAGGACCGTCGCTGAACGGAGCCACAGTCGCGATATAAAGATCCATGTCAGACGGGAAATACATGGACTGGATCATAGTCGTCATGCCGCCCTTGCTTCCTCCTGACATGAGCCACTTGCCCGGGAAAACCCTCTTCAGCTGCTCGGTAATATGATGGAAATCGCAGGCCGCATTGTAACTTGTAAGATACTGCCAAAGCTCAGGATCATTCACATCAAGACCCTTTGGCGTCGACTGTCCGAAAAATCTGAATTCCGCATTTACACAGTTTGTCATGTAGGTAAACTGCCAATAACTCTGCATTCCGAAAGATAAGAAATCATCATCGAGAAGATAGCCGCTGACATTGAGATTCGTAACGTCGCTTTCCGTGTTACAGACCTGGACTCTCTGCCTGAAATATCCCACGGAAGGATCATTCCAGTCGATCGGCTGATTGAACCAGACAATGTAAGTGTCATTGCTCACTTCATCGACCCGCACAACACCGTCCAAAGCCTCGAGCTTCTCGTTGAACGGCAGGCTCTCATCGATCGGCTCGAACTCTTTCGTTGTTTCCGCCGTCGTCTCTTCAGTCGTCTCAGTCGTTTCGTCCGTTACTTCGGAAGTCTCATCAGTAGCCTCTGTTGTGGCCTTCGCAGTCTTCTTGGTGGCATCAGTTTCTGTCTCGTCTGTTTTTCTGCTCGAAAAACACGAAGTAAGCATAACTGCTGCAACAATCACTGCTGCCACAGTCCTAAAACCTTTTTTCATGTATCTTTCTCCCTTTTGTTTTTCGGATTATTTAGTCAATTCAACAAAGTAGCGGATCTGACCGTAAACAGGGATCAGATAGAAGAAGATCCTTGTCCATGGCATACCGAGATCGCGGATCCTTCTTACCGTTGAACTTACGAACGCCAAACATGCAGCGGCACGTACAAGAAAAGCCGCATACTTAACGAACGGAATATAATCAACTACGATTCCCGCGATCATAACGATGAGGAAGAACAGCGCACCGAACCAATATTCCTTCTTGCCTGCTGTTCCTGTGAAATCAACGATCTTAGTTATGAAATTCTTTATTGCGAGACCGAAGTTCATGCGGCCGTCCGAACTCTGATTTTGGTTCTGACCTGCACCTGTATATGTATTTCCGCTCTGATAGTTTGCATCCGTTCCCGTAACAGCAGGAGCCTGAATGACCGGTTCTGCCTGAGGAGCCGGAGCAGGCTCTGACACTGCTTCAGCAGCTGCTTCAACAACTTTAGTAGCTGTAGCTGTTCCAGTTCCGCAAGACGTACAGAACTTCAGATCGTCCGGTAATCTTTCTCCGCATTTTGAGCATATGATCATTTGAGTATCCTCCCAAATCATTTGTTATCAGCATTTTACTACGAAAAGTCATTGTTGTGTCTTTTGATAAAAAATATTAAAAAATCTTTATAAACAGTGTATAATCATAGGCGGTGGTAAATTTAAGGAGCAATTATATGCGAGAAAAGAAATTGTTCATTTCCGTGATCATGGCATTGACCATGTTGTTTGCGTTGTTTGGAAATGTTGCTGCTGACGGAAGATCGGCAAATGATTCCGGTTCCGGCTACAATGACGGAACATTCAGTTTTTCATTCAGGTTATCAGGTTGTTCGGATTGCTCGAGCGTAACGGTTGAAATCGATCTCGACGATGCCGTTCTTACGGGCAGCGCCAGCTCATCGAACTGCGATTCCGCATCCGTATCGGGCGGGGACACCATATACGTCACGATAACAGCGGCAAACAACCCGGGCGCCATAAGCGGTTCATCCACCGTTACGGTCAGCGTGGGAGCAAGCGGATCAACGGGCTATTCAATATCTCTCGCCGGATATGATATCGCGACGACTGATACTCCGACCCCGACTCCGACATCCACATCTACGCCGACTCCTACTAACAAGCCGACGGTTTCACCATCTCCGACAGCTACTCCTAAGCCGACAGCAGCCCCGACTCCGACTACTGCTCCTGTTGAGACAGAGTCAGATACGGAAGCAACGGCTACACCTACTCCAACTTCCACACCAACACCTACACCAACGGGATCTACTACTCCTACACCTACTCCGACAGGTTCAGTAACTCCTACGCCGACAGCAACTTCGACACCTACACCGACACCTAAGGCTATGGGCGACGGCGAGACTGACAGAGGTAATACTGAGAATACTGATGAGACAGAGATAGTTGAAGAGTCAGAGACATTCTTTGAAGGTGAGATCCCTACTAAGTCAGCAACCAAGGTTATGCAGCAGGTTGAGGACAAGAAGAAGGAGATCGATGTCGGTGATGTTATCTGGAATGTTGTTAAGTTCGTTGTCATAATCCTGGTTGTAATTGTTATAGTCAGGATCGTTATCCTTAAGGTCAAGGGTGTATATAATGAAGATCTTCTCAAGGAATTCATTCCTGCCGCCATAAGACCTGATTTCCTTCGCGATAAACCTGTTGAGGAAGAAGCACCTATTGAATCTCACAAGGGATTCCTGCAGAAGTCGAATACCGAATCCGTAAGACCTGTATATTCGAACACGTTTAAGGCAGCCCCTCGACCGGAAGGCGATGAGGACGATAAGTTTGTTCAGGGTGCTTCCATCGTAAAACAAAGACCTCAGAATAAGAAGGGCAAAGCTAAGAACAAGCCTCCTGTCAAGGAGACTCCTAAGGCTCCTGAGGAAGACATAAATGAGCATTCCTTGGATGAACTCGACAGCGACGATTAATTGAGGACAAGGACCGTTTCACAAAGGTGAGACGGTCTTTTTGTATACGTTGTATTAAATATTCTTTTCAAGTCTCACTAACGTCAAATAGATGTTATAATGAGGTCAGTGTTTGAATGTAGTTGGGGGTAATATATCTTGCGCAAAAAGACATACATTGGAATTCTTGTTTCATTGCTGACATGTTGTCTTGTCTTTCTATCCTTATCTTGGGTAGCAGGCGAGACGGTATTTGCTGAAGGAACCGCAACAGGTTCAGTTACCAGTGATTCGGGAGATCCTGATTTTGCACATCTTCATTTAACGTTATCCGGATTCGAAGCCGGTGATGTTGTTACGGTTACTGTTGAATTTGATGTGAATGACATCTATGCAAATTCCGGTGACAGTGTAGTAAGTGTCCAAACTGAAGGATCATCTGTCAACGTCTATAAGATATCATGTTACAGCCCGTACAGTTCACCGGACGGAACGTACTATATTGCTCTCAGCGGAGTTTCAATTGCCGGAGTTTCCATAGAAAGTATTACGGTGGATAATGTCGAGCATAATCCTCCGCCGGCAACCGCTACTCCTACGCCTAAGCCGGCTACTCCGACACCAACCCCGAAACCGGCAACTCCTACACCGACACCTAAGCCGGCAACACCAACTCCGACTGCTGCACCGGCAACTTCTACTCCAACTGCTGCGCCAACAGCAACACCGGTTCCTCCTGTAGAGACTTCTGATGAAACAGAACCTTCGGAGACCACGGCTACACCTACACCGACATCTACACCAACTCCGACTCCAACGGAGACACCTACACCTACAGCGACATCGACTCCGACCCCTACATCGGTACCTAAGAATCCGGGTGACGGAGAAAAAGACAGATCGGATGAGAAGATCTACGATGAAACAGAAGAGACTGAAGATCCTGATCATGTTCCTACCAAACCTCCAACGAAACTTAGCGGTTTTATCGGGAAAAAGGATGATGGTAATGGTCCGAGTGCAGGTGCCATTATCTGGGGTATCGCAAAGTATGTTCTCATCATTTCTGCAGTCCTTATCGTAGGAAGATTGATCTACCTTAAGGCCATCGGAACATATAACGAAGATCTTCTTAAGGAATTTATTCCGTTCAGGAAGAAGAAGGCTGATGATGATATGCCTGCACCGCAAGCGGTTAACGGCTATCTTCAGAAATCCAATACAGCTGCCGTTAGACCTGTGTACTCCAATGCTGCTTCTGAAGCAACCAGAAACAGAGGAGTCAATCATAAACCTATAACGGGTGTCGGCAGATCTAACATGGCTGATGCTGCTGATAGTGAGTATAAATTGCCTGAAAGCGATGATTAAGTGTTGGCAAATCTCACTAAAAACACTAAAAGATAATTGACTATAAAATAGATATACACTAGTATTCTTTTATCGAAGTATACGTCCATTACCGCCAGACGCGCTGCGGTAGTGGACGTTCTAGTTTTTAACGATTCTAAAAAACGACAATTCCCATTTATCTGGCATCAAAACGATCTTTGTGCAATATGCATAAAAGAAGAGTGTTTATGGTGAGTGTTCTGCTGAAAAATGCATAATTCCGTGATATAATAGTATTGTGTTTTTGTTGCATCGTTGTGTTTGTTTGGGGGAATTCGTTATGAACAGCAATAAAAGACTAAGGGGCCTTACAGCTCTTTTGATTTCTTTACTGATGGTGATCTGTGCTGTCGGATTCGGCAATGATGTACTTGCTGATGGCACAAGCGATTCAGTTTCTTTAAGGAGTGTTTGGGGAGAAGGCGCTACTGTTGATATTTCAGGAAGCGGATATCAACCCAATTCCACATTTACCATAACAGTTAATTTCAATATGCCTGTTTCAGTTAACGATTATTGGGAAGCAAGTTCGGCTTCTGCCAGTGGCAGTTCCGTTACATTAACTGTTACTTCAAAAGCTGATGGCTCTTATACATGCGGCATGAATCTATCAGGTTCCGGATTTGTTGATTATGCAGCTGAAGGCCAACCTGTTATTTTTGCTTTCACCGGTTCTTCTTCAACAGGAAGTGCTCCAAAGGCAGAACCTGCAGCGCCGAAGCCGGATGAGAATAAACCTGCACCACCAAAGCCGAACGAGAATAAGCCTGCGGCACCAAAACCGGATGAGAACAAGCCGGCAGATCCAAAGGCTGATGAAAAGAAGGCTGAAGAACCTAAACAGGCTGAACCGGCAAAACAGGATCAGAATAACAACAATAACAATAGTAGTAACGATAATAACAACACTTCGAAGAATACGGCTACGTCTACTCCTACAGCTGCTCCGACCAGCACACAGGATAACGGTAAGTCCTCAACTTCTTCGAATTCAGGAAACTCAGATTCTTCTGCAACAGCAGCGCCAACCAAGTCTGCTTCCGCTGACAGTGCTGCAACTACAACAGCACCGAAGACGACAGATGCTCCTTCTTCTGACAACAACAATGAAAAGAAGAATGAGACTGATACAGTAGAAACCTCTTCAAAAGCAGAACCTGAAACAACGGAGACAACTGAAGAGACTGAACCTGAAAACACAGAGGAGACAGAGCCTTCTGAGTCTGTAGCTGCAGTAGCAGATGAGACTGAGGCGGCTGATGTAGCTGTTGTGATCGATGAAGGAACAGATGAATCCGGGGAACCGACACCAACACCTACAGCTCCGATCAATGTTAACGGAATAATCACTCCTCGCGGCGGACGTAAGAAGGACGGAATGAGCTGGTGGGCTTTCATCTTGATCCTCGTAGGAATAGGTGTCGGAGTAAGACTTGCTATACTTAAGAGCCAGGGTGTTGATAATTCAGAACTCGCGCTTGAGTTCATTCCTCTCGGAGCGATCAAGAGCAAGTTCAAGAAAGATGCCGTGCCGGTTGAAGAAAAGAATGAAGACGAACCGAAGGTCGTTAACGGATATCTCAAGAAGTCAGATACAGCTGCAATAAGACCAATGTATTCAAATGCAGCTTCCGGATCTGCATCAAGAGTAAGAGGCGGAACAAAGCAGACACCTCGAGTTGATGAACCTTCAACGGCTACCAGCAAGGTAACGACGAACAAAGTTAGTTCAAGTCCTTCAAAGAAGACAACTACATCGTCGTCATCGAGCTCGAGCAACACCGCTTTCAATCATGCTCAGGCAATGAAAGAATTGAGAGCGATGGAGGAAGCTGAGAAGAACGGGCGCTGACTCAACGCCGATCCTAAATTAGTTGATGATCTCTAGGATACTGTTTTTTTATAGCCTATGGTCGCTTCGGCGGCCATAGGTTATAATCTTTTAGAGAAAAATTGTGGAGGAGCCCATGAAGACGGCAATAATCACCGGTGCATCATCAGGTATCGGAGAGGCATTCTTAAGAGAACTTGTAAGTGACCAGAGATACGAACAGATCTGGATCATCGCAAGGCGTGCGGATAAACTTAACGCCCTTTCTGAAGAACTCGGAAAAGAACGGATCATTCCTGTAGTTCTTGATCTTACTGACAGCAAGGGTCTTGATATCCTGTCTTCCAAACTCGAACAGGAAAAGCCTCAGGTGGAGCTTCTCATAAACTGCGCAGGCATGGGTAAGCGCGGTACCGTAAATGATATCTCTTTGTCAGATCTCGAAAACACGGTCAACCTCAACTGCAATTGCCTTACGAAAACCACCAAGATATGCCTTCCGTATATGACGGGTCACGGCAGATCTTTTAAGGACGGTCCGAGGATCCTTAATATCGCTTCTTCCGCAGCTTTCCTTCCGCAGCCGGGATTTTCGGTATATGCGGCGTCGAAGGCTTATGTAACGAGTTTTTCGAGAGCACTGCAGTTTGAGCTTAAGAAGTTTAATATCGGTGTTACCACCGTTTGTCCGGGACCTGTTAAGACAGAGTTCCTTAAGAAAGCAACCGACAACAAGGCAGGCGAGTTCACGGGCATCAGAGCACTTTGTGCGGCTGATCCGGTTAAGCTTGCCAGATCTTCTCTCAAGGCATGTCGAAAAGGAAGGGGACTTTACGTTTATAAGGTTTCCCAGAAAGCATTGCATGTGGCTTCAAAGATAGTCCCGACTTCGTGGATACTTTGGATTGAGAAGGTTACAATGAAACAGTTCTAAGGGCTTTTCTTTTGGTGTTATTTGTACAGTAGACGGGGCAATGCCCCGCCTTTATAATGTTTGAGGAAAATATATTCAAAGGGGACAAAATAGCAATGCTTGACGTTTCAAACGTTTCTTTGATGTTCGGAAGCAGAACGCTTTTCGAAGGAGTAAATATACAATTCACGAAGGGAAACTGCTATGGCATCATCGGTGCGAACGGTGCAGGCAAGTCCACTTTCCTTAAGGTTTTGACAGGTGAAGTTGAGCCGCAGAAGGGCTTTGTGAATCTTCCAAAGACTGAGAGAATGTCGGTCCTTGAGCAGGACCACTTTAAATATGACGACTACCTCGTAAGAGAGACTGTTATCATGGGTCACAAGCGTCTTTACGAGATCATGAAAGAAAAAGAAAGACTTTACGCTAAGCCTGATTTCAACGACGAAGACGGAATAATCTTGGGTGAACTCGAAGGCGAGTTTGCTGAGCTCGACGGCTGGTCCGCAGAAAGCAATGCGGAGATCCTTCTTCAGGGTCTCGGTATGGGCGAAGAGTTCTATGAGCGTCCGATGAGAGATCTTACCGGTGGCCAGAAGGTGAAGGTGCTCCTCGCACAGGCATTGTTTGGTAATCCAGATGTGCTACTTCTTGACGAGCCTACCAACCACCTTGATCTCAACAGTTGCCGCTGGCTCGAGAACTATCTCATGGACTTCGAGAACTGCGTTTTGGTCGTATCCCATGACCGTCACTTCCTTAATAAGGTCTGCACACACATCGTTGATATCGACTTCAAGCAGGTTACGCTCTTCCAGGGCAACTATGATTTCTGGTATGAGTACACACAGCTGTCGCTTCGTCAGCTCCGCGATCAGACCAAGAAGATCGAAGCAAGAAGAAAAGAACTCCAGGACTTTATCGCC